>NYWO01000072.1 GCA_002685075.1 Arcobacter sp. | reverse complement strand
TTTCCATCCATAAGCCCATGTTGTAATACAATCAATAGAATATTTTGAATCTGAATAAATAGTGATAATATTTTTTGAACTAGTTTGCTTTGCTATGATTAAAGCTTGGTAAAGTGCGTTTAATTCTGCAATATTATTTGTACCCATTTCCACAAAATCCCCATGTAATAAAACAGGATTTCTTTCATTTGAGTAAATTGCTAATCCACTTCCTGCAAATCCAGGATTTCCAGAACATGCACCATCGCAGTAAATTCTAATATGCTCTTCATCTTCATCAATTTTAGAATCACTTATTTTTGTTTCTTCAACTTTTTTAACTGTGTTTTGATTTGGCGTTTTTATGTTATTAAACTCTAAAACCATATTATAGTTTTTTAAGATTTGTTCTTGTGCTTTGATAGCTAACTTACCTTTTAAAAGCATAAGTCTATTTGCATCATTTTTTAGGATTTCTTTATTTAAAACTTCTTCCTTCCAGTTAGATTCTGGAGGAAAAGGAAGTTCTAATATTTTAGCTTGCTCTTTATTTAAAGTATCGTCATGTGATATAAGTTCTATAAAATTTTTAGTAATTTGCATATATTTTCCATAATTTTTTGCAAATTATATCAAAATATATTTGTTTTTTATTTATATTACTTTAATTATGCCCAATCTAGAAGTCTTTTATCACCTTCAAGTTTTTTAATATCTGTAATATCTTGTGACATTTCAATCACACCTTTATAGTTAAGCTCTTCATCTCTTACAGCAAAATATCTAATATGAATAAATTTACCTTTAAATTGAATCCAAAACTCAGCCGTATCTTGACGTCCTGCTTTAAACTCTTCAAGAATTTTAAGTACTTGGTCAACACTTTTTGGAGGATGACAAAACTTAACTTCACGTCCGATAATCCCAGCACTTCTTGGGAATACTCTATCTTCACCTCTATTATAGAAGATTACAATATCGTTTTCATCAACATAAGTAATATCTACTGGTAAAAATTTAAAGATAAAGTTTACATGTTCAGGAGTTAAATATCCTTCATCATAATGTGTTCTATTATCAAGTGAGAAAGGAAGCTTTCTTTTTTTCTTATCAGCACTTGGATGAACATATTCATCTTCTTTTACTTCAGGATATCTAACAGGAGCAGATGCGAACATCCAACCAATCTCTTTATCTCCTTCATACATTTCTTTCCAATCATCTTCACTTAACATATCAAGTGCTCGAGGTAATAATCTTCCTTCTTCAACTTGCATAAGATGATCTAGGCTATTAAATAAAGCAATTGATTCATTTAAAATATTTGAAGAATCTTTTTGTTCAACTTTTTTTCTTAAAGCTTTTATCTCTTCTCTAATTTGGTCATGAAATGCCCACATTCCTTGACTAGGACCTGTCCAACCATATTTTTCTAAATATGGAAAAAGTTGATTTTCTTTTCTTGCAAAGTGTTTTTCAACTTCACATATTTGGTTGAAGATATTATAAAATCTTTGATAATCTTCTTCCATATTAGTTTCAAAAAGTTCTTGAAAAAGTTTTTTTAATAAGATATTCTCTTCAAGATAAACTCTTACTGGATGACCTTGAGGAAAATTTTCAGCTGCATTTGATAAGTTATTCATAGTAGTTATATTCCTTAAATTATTTCTTACAAATATAACTGAATGAATCTACTTTTCCATGATACTTATCAAGTTTATGATTTATTTTGATATTTAATAAATAAGAATAATCCAAGTATTATAAGAGTTAAACCTAGAAAAGAAAGTGTATTTATAGAAATAGTTCCAAAGAGTAAAAATCCTCCAATTATTGCAAATATTACTTCACTTGCTTGTGTTGCATCAACTGCTGCTATTTCATTTGAATCTTTGGCTAAACCTCTTGCATAAAGAAAAATAGTTGTTGCGAATACTCCTGAGAATAGAGCAACAAGTGAGGAGTTAATTACTTGTGAAGAGCTTGGAAGTTGGGGCTGTATGATTAGAAGAAGTATAAACCAAAAAGGAATAGAACCTAAGCACAGAAGCATTACTTTATTAAAACTATTTTTTAATAAAGATGATTTTATATGAGGTACTTTAGAACTTTTTTTATTTGAACTAGTTTGATTTTGACTTTCCCAAATCAATTGATTTCCCAAAGGATAACAAAAAGATGCAAGAAGTACTGGAATTGCTCCATAAATAAATATTGAAAAATCAAAGTTATCAATATGAGATAAGTTTACTAAACAAACACCTATGAATATCAATAAGGAAAAAAACCAAATCTTTTTAGAAAAAGATTTTCCAAAAAATAGTAATACGAATAAAGTAGCAACAATAGTAAACTGCCAAGAAGCAGCAATAACCCATGCAGGTGAAAAATCAGCAGCGAAACATATAAGTGCATAAAAGAAGCCAAAACCTATAGTTCCACTTATTATCCAAAAGATGTAATGCTCTAAAAAGAGCTTGTACACATCAATCAGCCTTTTTATTCCACCTTGAAAAAGTAAAATAATAGCTAGAAATAAAATCATAAAAAAGTATCTAAGTGTGGCTGAGTAAAGCCAGTGACCACCTTGAACACTCATAAGCTCATTTAATACAAAAGTTGTACTAAAAAAAGCTCCTGATAGTATTCCTAAAACTATTAATTTAAACATCTCTAATCTTAGAATCTAAAAAGAGGGCTTAAATTCCAAGGAATTGAAGCTAAGATTAATACTAAACCAAGCGTGTAATATATTATTTGTGTTTTATATTTTTTTCTTTCATCTTCAATTCTTTTAGATTTAAAAGAACCTATAGTTATAAGAATAATTGCAAGTAACATAAGAGTAGTATGCTCTACTGCAAAAAATCTTAGCTCATAAATAGACATTGAGTCTTTAACATTATCTAAAAAAGCACTTATTTTTTCACTTGTATATGATAAATAAAGTCCAACAACTAATTGAAGATGAACAAATCCTACTGTTATATGTGAAAATATTTTATTAAATTTAGAAAATGGTTTATTTTTAAAATATCCAGTATATAAACAGTATAAATGTACAAATAGTGTTATAAGTACTAACCAACGTAAGCTTGAGTGAATTATTAATTCTATTGATTCCAAAATTTTATTCCTTAATTTTTAATATAATTTTTATTTTCTATTCTTTATTTTTTTTATAAATAGCAAAGAAATGAGGAATAGAAGGTACTTGCGTATCATCATAAGCTAAAAAGCTTATTTCTTCTAAATTATCATCTATTACAAATTTATTAATCTCATCATAATCTAATGGCAAAGGTATATCATCTTCTTGTTCGCCTTTTTTTCTACTTCTACATGAAACCAGTGCATGTCCATGTTTTTTTAAAAGGTTTGAAATAGCAATTCTAGCTTGAATTCTATATTTCCCAGGTAGTACTTGTATTGTATTGCACTCATAAACTACATCAAAGTTTTGAAACCATTGTTTATCATAATCAAACAAATCTGCTACTAAATATTTAACTTTTGAGTTTGGGTATCTTTTTTTACATAGATTTATAGCTTCTTTTGATATGTCAAAACCAATTACTTCATAGCCATACTCACTTAAAGCTTCAGCATCATCACCAACACCACAACCTACTACAATTGCTTTTTTTTGTTTTGATAAAGGTGTGTTTTCTATAAAGCCTGGATTTTCTTTAAGCCATTTAACTAAATAAGGACTAGGCTCTAAATCAGCCCAAAATACTGCTTTATAATCACCTTGCGCATCTGTATAAATTGAATCAAACCAAGCTGTTGGATTATCATTTTCTTGATGTTCTTTGACCATTTTTTTATATGCTATTGGGTCGAACTCTTTCATTTTATTTTATTTTGCTTCGTTGATAATTTGTAATAATGTTTCTTGTGTATCTTGAGCTAGTTCTATAAAATCAGGATTAATATCATCAACTAATTGTGTCAATGAATTCATAGCAATATTCGTAGTACCATTATCTGTAAAAACTGATATTTTACATGGCATAATTACTGATAAAGACATATCTTGACCTAAAAATTCTTTAGCAACTTTTGGATTACAAACGTCTAATATCTGACACTCTTTTTCAAAATCAATACCTTTTGAATTTAATGTATTTTTAACATTGTGAATATGTAAAACTCCAAAACCATAATTTGATACTATTTCTTGTATTGTTTCAACTACTTCTTGAACACTTTTATTAGATTCTTCTTTATAATGCATTTATATTTTCCTTTTATTCTTTTAAAAATTTTGTAATTATAATATTTTCTTTATGGAAAGTAGCTTTTAGCAAATACTTTTTTACTTAGTTTTAATGCTTTGTTCTTTTCTTTTTAGAAATGATGTCGTAAAGAATATCTCTTTTTGAAATAAAATAAGTGAAAATATAAGTGCAAGCATTGCAAAGATAAATAAAGTAGCAATAATTACAGAACCATCAAACTGAAATATTGAACTTAAGAACATTGTAACTATTACTAAAGCTATTAAAAGTCCTGTCATTGTACAAAGTGAAATAGAACGATTTATATTTTGCATTCTTATAGTAAGTGATAGTCTTCTTTCTCTTGACTTTTCTTCTGCTTTTTCTTTTGCTTCTTCTGTTTTTTTATTTAATATTCCTGCATCAATTTTTTCAACTTTATCAATAATTCGAGCTAGTCTTCCTGTAAAAACATTAAGTAATCCAGCAACTGCTGCTAATAAAAATACAGGTGCAACAGACAGTTGAATTAAGTGTGAAACAGTATTTACTTCATTTGGTGCAAGAGGTAGAGTCATTTTAAATCCTATTTTAAATATGTAAGTTCTTCATTTTATCATAATTTATATTTTCAATTATTTTTATTTAGATATAATGCATGAAATTAACGAATAGAGTATAAAGGTTTTATAATGGCAAAAGGTAAAAAAACATTAATTAAAGAGATTAAAAAATTAAATGATGAAGAGATTTTAATTAATGGTAAAGAGTATATAATTATTGATGATACAAAAGATATTGAAACAGCTACAACTATGAAGATATCTTCAAATGGTAATAGAATTTTAAGATTTGAAGATGCAAATAAAAAAGCAAGAATAGATGTAAAAAGAAATATAAATATTATGAAATACACTTTTGGGAATAAAGAAGCAGCTTCAAATTTCAAAAAAAGTTATGATAAAAACTTTTTAACAAAAGATGATTCATCTGAAGTTATTGGAAATACTACTTGTCATAAAAAAGCAATGGAAATGATATATAGATTTACTGATAAAAAAAGTGATGAATATGACAAAAAATCAGGACATACAAACTTTTATTTATTTGAAGAAATCAAAGATTAACAAATTATATTACAATTTGAAATAAAACTAAAGCACTTCTTTAAACTTTAGTATACTTTCCTAATATTACTTATAAAAGGAAGATTATGAAAGTATGCGCAGTAGAATTAAAATCTAACTACACAGTATTAACACTTGTTGATTACTCATCTGATGATATTATTGATTATATTGATTTAAAAATTAAAAAAATTACACTTGAAGACGATGAAGATAAAAATAGTGTTTTAAAATATCTTGATGAAATAAACAGTTTTTTTAAAAATAATAATGTTGAAAAAATACTAATCAAAAAACGTTCAAAAAAAGGTGCCTTTTCTGGTGGTGCAGTTAGCTTTAAAATGGAAGGCTTAATTCAAATATATAGTGATGTAGAAGTTAAATTAGTAACTTCTCAAAGTATAAGCTCTTATGAAAAGAAAAATAATATTATTTTTCCTTCTGAACTAAAAAAATATCAAGAGCAATCTTTTTTAACTATTCTTGCATATTTATGTAAATAATATCTAAATAATAAGTTTATACTGCTATTATATCAAAAGTAAAATATAATTATAGGTATAATCATGGGAAAAAAGTTAATTGTTTTATCGTTTGTTATGGCACTGATTATTTCTTTATTAATTGTAGGATTAAATTTATATAACACTAAAAATGCAAATGTAAAAGCTTCATTTGCAAGCGCTGAGTCAATTTCAAAAGTAGTTATAAATAGTTTAAACTCTTTTAATACTAATAAAAATATGGATTATTCAGAAGATTTTATTACTTCTTTATCTCACATAAAAGGACTTAATGATTTATGGTTAGTTAAGAGTGAGTCTTTAAATAATAATCATATAAATAATCAAAAACAAGTCAAAGATGAACTTGATAAAAAAGTTTTATCTTCAGGAAAAATAGAATATAAATTAATAGAAAATTTTTCTAAAACAACAATGCGTATTTCACTTCCATATTATGTCAATATAAAAAGTGGTAATACTTGTATTTCTTGTAATAATATTTCAGATGATTATAAATTAGCTGCAATATCTTTAGACTTAGACCTAATCGAAACTCAAAGCGTTCTATCAAATTTAATTTATCTAATCCCTTTATTAGTTTTTTTAACAATCTTAACAATTATTTATTTATCATCAAATATTATAAAAGCATATTATATGTTATTTAATACTTTTAATACAAGTATTAAAGAAGCAAGTACTGGTAACTTTGATTTAATTACTAAGCCAAAAAATTTAAACAAAGAAATGAATGTAGTAGTAGATAAATATAATGATTTTATGTTTGTTTTAAAAGATGCCTTTATCGATATAGATAAAAGATTACAAGGTTTTATTGGAAATAAATCAGGTACAAATATAATCAACCCTTTAGAAGAATCAAAAGAGATTGTTTTAAACTTATCTAATCTTTATCAATTTAAAAAAGAGATTGAATTAGATAATAGTAAAGATGAAATTTATGATAGATTATCGCAAGTTTTTATAAATCAATTTGAAATTGAATCTTTTTCTTTTGTTGAAATTGATACAAGAAAACATAAAATGAGTATTGTTAAAGAAGTTGGTAAAACACTTTATTGTCAAAAATATATTCAAGAAAATCCAGAGTTATGTAGATGTTCAAGAACAAAGAATGATGTTGTTTCTATTGATTATCATAGTTCATGTCCTTATTTTAAAGAAAAAGATAATTACCATTATTGTACAAATGTTGATATTAGTAAAGATGTAAACTTAATAATCAATTTTGTATGTAAAACAACTAATGCCTTAGAAAAACTTAAAGAAAAGATATCTTTTGTTAAAAGTTATATAAATGAAGCAGCTCCTTCTATTGAAGTTAAATTACTAATGGATGCTTTACAAGAATCAGCATTTAGAGATGGCTTAACAGGATTATATAATAGAAAGTTCTTAGATGAACATAGCAAGAAACTAATTCCTTATGCAAAAAGAGCAGATATAAATATTGGTGTTTTATTATTAGATATGGATCACTTTAAAGCTGTTAATGATGAATATGGACACGATATTGGAGATAAGGTTTTAAAAGAACTTGCAAGAATAATGACAGAAAGTATAAGAGAATCTGACCTTGTAATTAGATATGGTGGAGAAGAATTTATTATTTTATTAGTTGGAGTTAATAGTGAAAAAGATGCTCTTAATGTAGCAAATAAAATTGGTAAAAAAGTACGAGAAAATGAAATTGATGTTTATGCTGGTAATAAGTTGAAAAAAACTATTAGTATTGGATTGTCGATGTTCCCTGCTGATACTACTTCTTTAGATAGTGCAATTAAAAATGCTGATATTGCTTTATATGAAGCTAAAAATAGTGGTAGAGATAAAGTTGTAAGATTTAATGAAGAGCAAATTAGTAGCGTTGATTTATTTTAAATAGTTTGTTAATCGATATACGATTAACAAGCTATTCTTTTTTATAATGATAATGAAATATCATCTAAAATAATGTCACTTATTCTATTCGATTTTCCAAAATGTTCTAACAAAATAAACTCAACATCAGGATTTTGTTCTTTTAATTCATTTATAATATCAGGTAAGTCAACACCTACATGCTTTCCAGAGTTTAGAAAATACGGATAAAAATATATTTTTGAGATGTTTTGTGAAATAAGATTATTTGCAGCAGTTTGAATACTTGGTGTTGCAAGCTCTAAAAATGCTGCTTCAATCTTTGAAAAATTCTTATCTTTATTTTTTATTTCATTAGCTAAAGCTACAAACTCTTCATTTGATAAACTTCTTTTACTTCCATGTGCAATTAAAACTAATGCATTCATTATAATCCTTTAAATTTTTATGAATCTTAGTATATTTTAATTGTGTTTAATTCTTTATTTACATTTTACACTTTAGGAATAGTTATAGAAAAAATTGCCCCTTCTTTAGAGTTTCTTACATTTATATTTCCATTCATCTTTTCTTCGATAATTAACTTTGTCATATATAATCCAATACCTGTACCATAGTCGTATTTAGTGGTAAAGTATGGATCAAAAATCTTATTTATTATCTCTTTATTTACACCACCTGCATTATCTTCAATACATAGTTTTGTTTCTTTTGAATCATCTAAATAAATTTTTATTTTAGGGTTCTGAATTTTTCTATCTATTAAGATGTCTTTTGCATTTGAAATTATATTTACAATTGCTTGTGAATATTCACTTTTATAACCATTGATTTTATATCCTAAATCTATGGAAAAAGATATATCTATCTTATGATAATTAAGTGTTGCTTTTACAATATTAAAAGAACTAGATACTGCATCAATTACTAAAAAATCTTCTTTTTTAGAGTTTGGATTAAAAAAGTTTCTAAAATCATCTATTGTTTTTGACATATACTCAAGTAAATCATTTGCTTCATTTATTCTATTTGAAAGATATTTTTTATCTAATTCTTTATAATCATATGCAGATTCAATATCAAAAAACAAACCAGATACTTGAGATAAAGGTTGTCTCCATTGGTGTGCGATATTACCTATCATTTCACCCATTGCAGCCATTTTAGATTTTTGTATAAGCATTTTTTCTTGCTTTAGTTTTTCTTCTTTTAAAAGAGTTCTCTCACTAATATCACGTAAAGATGCAAAAAGTAAATCTTGATTTTCATATGAATAAATAATTACATTTAATTCAACTGTTTTTATTTGATTAGTTTTTGTAAAGAGTTTAATTGTTTTAAATAAAGATTTAGATTCTAAAACTTCTTCTAAACTAAGATTATCAAACAATTTAAAGAAATCTTTATATAAAACCTCTTTTGAGTCATAACCGGTTGTTTTAAGTGCGGTATGATTTAAACTTAAAATACTTGTTTTTTGTTCTTTGATTTCAGAGATTATAAATCCATCATTACTGTAGTTAAAAAGTAGAGCGTATTTTTCTTCATTTTGTTTTACTATTTTTCTATATTGATTAAATAGGTTTTCAATTTTTCTTCTAAAGCCGAGTGAAAAAATAAAGAATATTATAGTCATTATTACTATAATTATACATAATTTAAAAATATTATTATATAAGTTTTCTAGAGAAATAACTCTCTCTTTTTCAATAATATTATTAATTTGTGATAAATTTACTCCCATACCTATAAAGTACCGTAAGTGCTTTACAAAAGTACCATATAATAGCTTATTATTGTTTTCATAGTATATATAATCATTACCTTTATAGTTTGTCTCAATTAATAAATCTTTTATTGCTTGAAGCTCATTTTTATTTGGAATAATCTGTTTTTGAGTTAAAAGTTCACTATTTGTTGTGATATTATTTAAACTATTAATTTTATATATAAGTACAAACTCTTCAATATTATAGTTTTGATTAAATATTTTTTTTATAATTCTATTTTTTAGTTTTTTCTTTTCAACTTCTAAAAAACTTCCTGAACCTATTATTATTCCAAGTTGTTTTAAATGTCGTGAATATGTAATTTTCTTAGCTGTGATATTACTTTTTGGTTTATACCAAAAATACTCTATAAAGTTTTGCTTATCTTCTTTTGATTCAATCATATTGTTTATAAATTTAAAGCCATTAATATCTTCAAAATCTAAAAAAGATTGGTTTTCATCTACAGGGTTTTCGCTATTTAATAGTAGTCTACCTTGTGTATCTAAAATAAAATAGTTAATATCACTTTGTTTTTTCGAAATTTGATTTAATGAAGTTTTTATAAAACTTATTTGCTCTTGTTTTGATAGATTTTTTGTTTTTTCATATAATGAACTTGCAAGATTAAAAGCAATAATAGATTGCTTCTCTATTCTATCTTTTTTATTATCTAAAATTGATTCTTCTTCAAATTTTATATCATTTAATAAGTTTTGTACTTCTGTTTTTAAGTAAAACTTTTCTCTATCAATAAGGGTATTTTTAAAGTTTTTTATATGATTTTTAAAGTTGTTATATTCTGTTTTTATTAGAGTTGAACCAATTACTGTTGCTACAATAATGATAATAATAGTAGAACTAAGTAGTATAGTCTTTTTTACACCTTGTTCTATTTTCTTTCTATAATTCATTTTCAAGTTTTAATTTATAACCCATATTTGAAATATTTTTTATACAATTGAAAGGGATTTTTTTACGTAAAAAACCAATTGTAGTTCGTAAAGAGTTTAAACTCATATACTCATCTTCCCAAACATATCTTTCAATCTCTTCATAACTTACAACTTTATCTTTATTTAAAACTAAAAGCTTTAGAAATAATAACTCTTTTTTATTTAATTCTAAAACTTTTTCATCCATATAAAAAACAGAAGTAATACTATCAAAATAGAAGTTTTTACTTAATACTACTTTTTCATCTTTGTTTTTTTCTAAATCCTCAACTGCTTTTGTAAGAGCTGGTATTAGATTCCTACTTGTAAGAGGTTTAATAATATACTTTTCTAATCTTAGCTCAATAGCTTCAAGTAAATAGTCTTTGTCGCTAAAAGCAGTTGAAATTATAATCTTAGTATCTAGATCTGTTTTTCTGATTTTTTTAGATAGTGTGATACCATCCATTTTTGGCATTTGGATATCAGTTAGAATAATATCAGGATGATATTTTTTATATAAAGCTAAACCTTCTTCTCCATCTTTAGCTTCATATAGTTTTTTAAACATTCGATTTAAAAACCGTGAGTTAATTGTTCTAACTCCTTCATCATCTTCAATATATAAAATAGTATAGTTTTTAAACTTTTCCATAGGAACCTCTTTTTAAGGTAAGAGCCTAAGCTTGCTTACCTTTTTTTATTTTAACAAAAAATTCACTAATTAATGGCATAAATAACATTATAATTGTAATTATTAAGATACTTAAAGTTATTGGTCTTTCCCAAAGAAAAGCAAAAGATCCATCACTAATAGTAAGAGCACGTCTTAAGTTGTCTTCCATCATTCCACCTAGAATAAATCCTAAAATCATAGGAGCCATTGGATAATCAATGATTCTTAAAAATAGTGCAACTACTGCAAAGGCTGTCATCATATAAATATCAAAGTTATTAAAAGTAACTAAATAAACTCCAATTAGTGAGAAAAATATAATTAGTGGTAATAACAATTGTTTTGGTATTGTTAATAACTTTGCAATGTATGGAATTAGTGGTAAATTTAATACAAGTAGTACTAAATTTCCAATATACATTGAAATAATTACAGACCAAAACAGTGCAGGATTATCTACATACATTGTTGGACCTGGTTGAATTCCATATGAAATTAATGCACCTAAAATAATAGCAGTAGTACCTGATCCAGGAATTCCTAGAGTTAATAAAGGAACAAAAGAACCAGAACAAGCTGCATTATTTGCACTCTCAGGAGCTGCAAGTCCTTTGATACTTCCTTTTCCAAATCTTAGTTTTTCTTTTGCACTTGCAATACTTCTCTCCATACCATAAGCTAAAAATGAAGCAATAGTTGCCCCCGCACCTGGTAATACGCCAACAAAGAAACCTAAAACAGAAGATCTTCCAACAGTTGGAGCCATCTCTTTTACTTCATCTTTTGTGATTTTTAAAGAACCAATATCTTTTTTAAGTGCTTCTATTTCTTCTTTTGATTGCTTATGATTTTCTAAAATATTCATCATAGCTTCAGATAAAGCAAAAGCTGCCATTGCTAAAAGTAAAAATGAAATTCCATCAATTAAATCTAATCTTCCAAAAGTAAATCTAGCAATTCCAGAATCAGAATCAGTTCCTACAGTTGCAAGCATTAGACCAAAAACAGTCATAATAGCAGCTTTTAAAAACTTTCCTTTTCCTGCAAATGCAGCAACTGCTGTAAGACCTAAAACCATTAAAGCAAAGTAATCAGCAGACTGAAAACTTAAACTTACATTTGCAAGTGCCGGTGCTGCAAATAGTAAAAATACAGCAGCAATTGTTCCACCAGTAAAAGAAGAATAAGCTGCAATTGCTAAGGCTTTTCCTGCTTGTCCACCTTTTGCCATTGGATAACCATCAAAAGAACTTGCAACTGTTCCAGCAACTCCTGGAGCATTGATTAATATTGAAGAAGTAGAACCTCCAAATATTGCACCATAATAAACTCCTGCTATTAAAATAAGGCCAGAAGATGGTTCCATACCATATGTAATTGGAATCATTAAAGCAATTGCTGAAATTGGACCAAGTCCTGGAAGCATTCCAATAAATGTTCCTGCAAAACATCCTACTGCTACCATCATAATATTATATGTTGTAAAAGCAGTAACTACACCTGTTAAAATACCATCCATCATGAATCAACTCCTACAAAATAATCATATACCATTCCTGGGTCTATATAAACACCTAGAACATTGTTTAATAGTAAATAAAAACCTATTGATACGCCACTTGAAATTAATAATATTCTTTTTATATTTTTCTCTTTTAGTAATAAAAACCCAATTGTTAAAAAGATAATAGTTGAGATAATAAAACCTAAAGTTCTAATTGTAAAGCCATAAAAAATCATTGCTAATACAAAATAAAAAGTTGTTTTAAAATCTAATCTTCTTAAATATTCAAAAGTAAGAAAATCATTGTCTTTTTTTATAAAAGAAAGAACTAGTATAAGTAAGGAGATAATTATTCCACCTAATCCTAAATAAAAAGGAAAAGTTGAAGCTGTCATTACTTCAAATTGAGACCCGGGCATTTTTTTAATACTAAAAACATTAAAAAAATAAAAGCTTGAAAAAGCTAAAAAAAATATTGAACCTATTGCATTTTTTGTCATATTATTATCCTTGTAATAAGCAGAGCTTACGCTCTACTTATCCTATAAAAATCCCATTTCTTTCATTAATGAACCAATAACTTCTTCTTGTTTTTCTAAAAATGATTTAAATTCAGCTCTTGGTTGATATAAGTTTGCCCAACCATTTCTCTTTCTTACAACTTCCCATTCTGGTGTGTTGTACATTTTTCCTATTACATCAGCAAAAGCTTGTGTTTTTTCTTCTGTTAAGTTTGGTGCGCCAAAAAATCCTCTCCAGTTTGCAAAGAATGCATCAGCACCCATACTTTTAAAACTTGGGATTCCATCAATATTTTCATTTGCTGTTACACCAATGATTTTAAGTTCACCTTTTTTATGTTTTTCTAATACTTCACCAAGACCTGTTGATAAAACATCTACTTCACCTGTTAATAATCCTGCAAGTGCTTTTCCCCCTGCATCATAAGGTACATATCTTACAGATGTTGGATTACCCCCAGCAGCCTTAAAGATTTGCGCAGCAACAAGATGATCCATAGAACCTCTTGAGCTTCCTCCTGCAACTTTTACATTTCTAGGACTTTTATCAAAAGCATCTTTCACATCCGCCCAAGATTGATATTTTGAATCACTTTTTACAACTAAAACTCCATAATCAGCAACAACTGAAGATACTAATGTTAAATCTCTAAATGACTGAGGAAATACTCCTTGAAGTGATCGAATAACGATTGGAGTAGAGTTTACCATTAAAGTATTTTGTTGTTTTTTAGCAGTTTCAATAATATAAGCAATAGCTTTTCCTCCACCGCCACCTGACATATTTTCAAATGAAGTTTCTTTAACTAAGTTTGATTTTTTTAAAGCTTCACCAACACCTCTAGCAGTTCCATCCCAACCGCCACCAGCACCACCTGGAATTAAAAAGTGAACTTTATCAACACTTGAAGCTGCAGAAGATGTAGCTAGTCCTGCAACTAAACATCCTGCAAATGCAAGATTTTTATAAACTTTTGTCATTGAATTTTTCATAATTGTCCTTTAGATTTTATTATGTATGCAGTTTAAAGGAAAAAAATGTAAGAAAAATAAAATTGGGTTTTAATTATGAATATTTTTGTATATTTCAATGTATAAAAATATTTTTATAGCAGTAATTAGTTTACTATTAGTGGAATGTACATCTAATAACATAAGTATTGTATCTAATTAAAATAATGCCAAAGAATATACAAAAAGATCAAAGCTTTTCTAAAAAGCTTGTGATTTAGGTAGTCAACTTGCTTGTAAGATGTATGTTTTTTTAATAAAAAAAGAGTCTATCTTTATATAAAGTCAAATACTATCAATATCAATATGAAAATTTGCACCTTTGTATTCAACATCTTCATATGTAAAAGTTTCATTTTTAACATTAATTATTCCATTTAGACTACTTGTTATTATACTTTGACTCATATATAATCCAATTCCAGTACCTTGAGCTTTATGTTTTGTAGAAAAATATGGTTCGAATATTCTATCAATAACATTATCCTCAATACCTTTAGCAGTATCTTTAATCTCAATTATAAGATTATTATTCTTTTTGTATGTACTTATAAAAATTATCTTTCTTTGATTTTGTATTGTTTCTAATGCATCTTTTGCATTATTTAGAATATTTACTAAAACTTGAATAAGTTCATTTTCTTTTGAAATTAATAGAATATCTTCAATATTTGTAACAATTTCTATCTCTTTTGATACAAACTGCGATTTTGTCAGTTCAAGTGTTTTATTAATTGTATGAGATATCTTAAATTCAGTTTCTTTACTATTTCTTGGATCAAAGAAACCTTTAAAATCTTCAATTGTTTGAGACAAGTATTGTGCTGAGTCATTAATAGTATCCATTGTTTGATTTAAACTTGAATTATCAAGGATATTCATTTCATTTTGTAATTTAACACCTGTAGCACCTGTTGAAATCGTAGATAAAGGTTGTCTCCATTGATGTGCAATATTTGCTAACATCTCACCCATTGCTGCTAATTTATTTTGTTGAAATAGAATTTTTTCTTTTTCTTTGTTTTCTAATTCAATAGCCTTTGCAGTTGTTATATTTTGTGCTGTTGCATAGATTAAATTATTTGAGTTATTAACAATTGAAGACCATGCAAGATTTATATATGTTCCATTTTTATGTTTATATCTATTTTCAAAATAATAAATAGATTCTCCTGCACCAAGTTTTTTCATTTCTATCTCTGTTTTTTTTATATCATCTTTATGAATTAGATTTATAAAACTAGTATTAATAAGTTCTTCTTTTTTATAACCTAAAATAGTTTTACAAGCATTGTTTATTTGAATTATTTTCCCTTCTATACTTGTTATAAGTTGTAAATTAATAGATAATTCAAAAAAACTGTTAAACTCTTCTTCTAAGTTTATAATCTTATTTTTGGCAATTAACTCTTTTTCTAATTGTTCATTCTCTTTTGAACGATATTCTAAAAATTTATTTTTAATTAGCTTTGCTACGAAATATGAAATAAACATTAAAATTAAAGTAATAATATAAATATATAAAAAGATAGTTTGTTTGTAACTAGTATATTTTTTTTCTAATATAAGTTTTCTTTCTTCTATAATTCTATCTGCATCTGATACTTTAAATCCACTTAAAATTAACCATGACCATTCATAAAGCTTCTTTACATAAGTAATCTTTGTGTCATTCTTCGTATAAACTTTTAGTTCATAGGACGTAAAATCTTCCTTTTTATTAGTGTCTTCATAAATAAACTTTTTGAAATAATTGCTAAGATGAGAGAATTTTTCTTCTTTAAAGATATTTCCATGTAAAACTTTTTTTGATGGATGATAAAGTATCCTCCCTTCATAATCTATAACAAAAATAAAATTGTCATTTTTATACTTTAGTTTTGAAATATGTTCTAAAATTTTATTTTTTAAATTGTTTTCGAAATCATCTACATATTCTGCTGTTGTAATAATTAAATTATATGGCTCAAACTTTTTTACAATTCCTAGCTTTTTGTAAGTATTTTTTAAATCATTTGGCTTAACATAATACCAAGACATAAAGCCTTCACCTTTCGTTTTTACAATATTTACAGCATTTAATATAGGAGTATTTCCATGTGAGTCTTTTTTATTTAATAGGTTTTGTCCTTCAAAAGCTTTATTTATAGGATGAAGAATAGATATTCCTTCCATTGTATGAAGAGAAAAATAGCCTCTTCCTTGATTAAATCTAATTAATTCTAAAGAATCTTTTATAATTTTAATTATTTGCTCTTTGCTTAAGTGGTCTTTATTTTTGTTGTAAATATTAGTTGCAATTTTATGTGCATTTAGTATTCTTTCTTTTAGGTCATTTTTAAGTACAGATTCTGATCTTTGTCTTTGTTGTTGTATATAGTCATGAATTGCATTTATAGAAGACTTTATCTTGTTTTTTTCTTGACTTATATATTGCTGTTTAATAAAGTCTTTTTCTTTTTTAAACTCGTTTTCTTGCTCTTGATAAATAACTATCATAATAAAAATAGATGTAAATAAAATTATAATTAATGGAGTAAATTTAATAATATTTAATAATTTATTAACTTCTTTAGTCATAATAAGCTACTTTTTTTATTTTATATTATATTACTCTAATTTAAGTTAAAACAAAAACTTTTACAAATTATTAATTTTATGTTTTATATATTACATGAAAATATCAAATTTCTCTTGAATTTTCTCTCCTATATAAATTAAGAATTTTTCTCTTTTTTTATTCTCTTCAAGTTCGATTATTTCATAAAAGTTATTTACATATTGAACTACAAATTGTGAAGTTGAATTTTCAAACTCAACTATACCTTTTACTCTTAAAATATTTTTTGGAATATTTTGTAAAAACTCTTCAAATACTTTTCTATTTAATTTTTTACTAATAATTTTTTTAATGCTTGAAAGATTATCATCTTTATGAGTTCTAAAATGTGTTGTTTCCTCATTGAATTCACCTGAGATATGACTTGTGTTATTGCTAAGTTGTGCACTATTTGTTACTACTAATGGATTTATATTACATTGTATAGTTTTAATTATATTTGCACAACGATTTTGAATATGTAGTTTTTCTTCAATCTCTTTTAACTCTTTTTCATCAAGTAAGTCAATCTTATTTAGTAAAATTACATCTGCAGATCTTATTTGATCTTTAAAAACTGAATAAGCTTGAATTAGTTGTGAGTAACTTTTTGCATCTACAACTGTGATAATTGAATCAAAATCAATTAAATCATTTAATTCATCAATCTCTGATAATAGATTAAAAGGATTCGCAACACCGGTTGTTTCTAGAATAATTGTATCTGGAATTTTCTTTTGTATTAAAGTTGTAACAGCAGCTCTTAATTGTCCTGCTAAACTACAGCAAACACAGCCTTCATCTATTTCAACAATATTAAAATCATAATCTAAAAGTTTACCATCGAGTCCTGTTTTACCAATTTCATTTTGTATTATTCCAACAAATTTATTATTTTGATTTTCAAACTCTATAAAGTTTTGTAAAAAATTTGTTTTACCTGAGCCTAAAAAACCAGTCACTACAATAAGTCTTGGTTTTAAACTTTTATTTTGAATTGATGTAAATTTAGAAAGGTCTAAATCATATTTAAACCAAGAACCAGAACTTAAAATATCAAATATTCTTTTGTATTTTGTATTCTTTATTACACTTTTTTCTTCATTAGAATATTCTATAGTTAATTCTAATTTTGTACATAAAGAGTCATTATTCTTACTTTGGACTCCTTCTTTATCATAATATATAGCTTCAACTTTTGATTTTCTTATATTAAAATTTATAGGATCTTTTTTTGCACTTCTTGTAAGCAGAGTATTAAAAAAATTAAAAAAGGGTAGAATAAATTTAAAAGATGGAAAGTTTTTATCTATGCTTTTAGGTGATATGATATATCTTTCTTTTGTATGATTGTGAAGATCTTCTATTCCATCTTTAGAAAAAGTTTTAATTCTATTTAGTGTTTTATATGTTATTTGTAATTTGTCTTGTTCTTTATGTATATTTATATCAAGTTTTGCTATTTTGAAGTTTAAAAAAAGTTCTAAAAAAGAAGAAAAACCTTTTACTTTCTCAATAAATTGTTCACTATTTGCTATATATTCTTCAATAAGTGATGAGTTCTGAATATCTTTTTCATTTGGTGAGGGAAAATAATATATGTCAAAACAAGCTTCAAAACTATTTTCATTTTCAATGTTTTGATTTTGAATTAAACCATAAACTCCTTCTTTCCCTTCAAATTTAAGTGTCCAACACTCTTGGGAGTCATTATATTGATGCATTCCTTTATAAGCTGTGACTTTTTTTAATACTGCATCATAATTTGCTTTAATAAGCAAAGTTCTAAGTAATGAATTAAAAGCTTTTCTTGATCCATCAAAATCAACTGGATAGAAATTTTTTATTTTCATTTTGACTCCTTTTAAATTAACTATATTTTAGTGTGATTACTTATCCAAAAGAAATCACATCTCCATTTCCTAAATAGGCTTTACTTTTTGATCTATGTTGTGCTGTTCCTTTAACAATAGGATATCCAGCTTTAATAAATTTCTCAGCAGTTAACAAGCCTGTACAGTGGTTACAACCAATTTTCTCAAATTTCCATTTTTTTAAGGAAAGAACTAAATCATCATATTTAGGATCCCAATCATCAAATGGAGAGATATGTAAACCTCCGTAAATTCCATGCATTTGGTCCTTATCATATTTTAATTCTGTATAAGCTGTATTTGCAAATTTAATAATACCTTGGTGGCAGCAACCTGTGATACTTACAAGACCTTTATCTTTTATATTTGCAAAAATTGATTGTTCTCCAAATACTCTACAAATAATTGGAACATCAAAAGTATATGTTGCAAGTCCAGGCTCTATTTCATAAAGTCCATTTTTAGCAATTACTAATTCTCCTTTATGTCCTGAATCTTTAATATATTGTAATCCCTCTTTATAAAAACCTTCTGGAATAATTACTTTTAAATTTGGATTATATTTCATAGCAACTGGAAATCCCCAGAAATGATCAAAATGTTCATGTGAAATAATAAGTGTATCAATCTCTCCACTTTCTAGCATTTTATCAATACCTTCTCTTTTAAAAGAAGTATCCATCCACTCATATGACCAACCAACATCTAATAAATATTTTTTTCTACTTCCATCTACTCTTTCAATATCTATTAAAGCTGCAAATCCACCAGCATTTTCAACACTAATAGAGTTTTCTTTTGCAACATCCCAAGCTTCATCTAGTTTATTTGGAAGAAGATGTTTAATTTTTGCAATACCTTTTTCATAACTTCCATTAGCTAGTCCAGTTCCATCTCCAAAAGGAGGCCAGTTATAATCGTATTGATTTACAAGTAATCCTCCTGCACCTTTAATATCTCCCATTAAAGTTGCATTGTCAAACCAACTTGTTTCACTAATATTTGTTACTTTTACACTTTTAATAGCACCAAAATCTATCATTTTTCTCACTTGATCTGGAAGAAAAATTTCTCTCATTGGAGAGTAAGAAAATAATCCCATTGCTGCAAGTGCTCCAAGTCCTAATCCTGTTGCAGAGCCTTTTATAAAGTCTCTTCTTGATTCATTGTTTGAAGTGTTAGTAGTTTTCATCTTATTTCCTTTTATTTAAAAATTGTTAGTAATTCACCAAATGTAGGAAGTAGGTATACAACTATAAAATATAATGAAACCCCAACAATAATTCCAACAATAAGTCCTAAGTTAAATTTAGGAGTAATTTTGATTTCATCTTTATCTATTTTTCTACATTCAGTAGTTTTTTCTGGTGATAATTTCCATCCGGGCCAGTTATCCATAAACCAGTGATTTATAAGCATTACATTGATTAACCAAATCATTGGAATCATAGGGAATTGTTGAGGATGTGAAAATCCTTTTTGTGTTCCTAAGAAAAGATGTGAAGTTTTATAATAAACATAATACAAAATTACAGCAGCAACAATTGTGATTATATTTCTAAGCAATACATTAATTGGTTTAGAGTATTTAGTAACACAATCTTGCATATAAAAATGAATATATAAAGCAGGTACTAGCCAAAATATTGCCATTTCACCAACATGTAACCATCTCCAATCAGGAGACATTAATCTTCTTGTTCCTCTAATTGCTTCTCCCCAAATTAACTCTTGAGCAAAGTATAGAAAGAAACTTAATCCAACTGCAATTACAATAATTCCAAAAAATGAAGTTATTCTTCTTAGCCAGTCTGTTTTGATTAGTGAGAATGGATATCTTTCCCAAATCGTTTCATACATCCAAACAATAACAGTACAACACATAATCCATGCGATATTAAAGTTACCATGAACTGTATTTGCAAAGTCTTCCCACCAAGGTGGTGTAATTGCAGTAAATTTTTGCCAAGGGTCAAATAAAATTGCCATATGAGAATGAAATGCTACAAAATATACAATCATACTTAAAAGGAAAGTAAACATTAAAATAGAAAAACCTTTTATGGGTTGTGTCAATTTTTCCCAAGGTGAACTCTCAGCTGCAACTACCCATGCAGGACTTAACCATGAAGCAATAGCTGCAAACATTAAAATGGCTTGTGCAGAATACTCTTCGGCATAAAAAGGTACTATTCCTAGTTCTTCAAGTTTAGCTGGACTAAAATATGCTATTGCATAATCTCCAAATACAGTATGAAAAAAGAATTCTAAAACTACTGCAAAAATAAACACAGTAAGAGTTGTAAAAATAATCCCTTTTAAAATAGGATTTGTATTTTGTAACCATTGTCTACTAAAAGGCCAGAAATCAAAAATATATGCAATCCAAATCATAATTACTAAAAGCCATCTACACCACATATATCCAACATAAGGAGTATACATTCTCATAATACCTCTAGGATCTTGAAATATCCACCAACTTACATAAAATAGTGTCAATACAAAAATTGTATTTAAGATTAGTGGCCAAGGACCATTCCATCTTTTTTCAAGTTTACGCTCTTCTATAAAAAGTTTATCTTGCATAACATCCTCCTTTATTAAATTTATTTATAAAGTAATTATAGGAAAATAATGTCTAGCAATTGTAAATAAACAAGTAAAAAAGTTACTTCTAATTGTCTATTAATTGTCTACTTTTTAATTGGGAGTTTAATAGTGAAGTCTACACCATTTTTATTATTGTTTTTAGCAGTAATAGTTCCTTTACAATTATCTTCAATAATTGTTTTAGACATACAAAGTCCAAGACCTGTACCATTTATTGAATCTTTTGTTGTAAAGTATGAATCAAATATTTTATTTAAAAGTGAAGGTTTTATCCCTCCTGCATTATCAGATATTTCTAAGAATGTAAAATTGTCTTTTGTAAAAGTACTAATTAAAATCTTTCTATCTTTTATATTCTTTTGAATAAATGCATCTTCAGAATTTTTAAGTATATTTAGTACAACTTGTCTTATTTCATTCTCTAAACTAAAGATTGTTTTATATGATTCATATTTTGTTTTTATTTCAATATGATTATTTGATAAAATAGGTTTTATAATTTTAAGTGTAGTATCAACAATACTTTCAAAACTTGTGTTTATTTTTTCTTTATCAATTTTGAAAAAGTTTCTAAAATCATTTATTGTATTTGATAAAAACTCTGATGAATCTTCTATTATTTCTAGTTCTTCAATAAACTGCTTTTGCTCAAATTCATTAATTAAAAGTTTTCCATGTAAGAAGCTTGTAGTAGCGCAAATTGACATCAAAGGCTGTCTCCATTGATGAGATATCATATTTAGCATTTCGCCCATTTGTGCAAGTCTTGCTTGATATTGTAGTTGTCTATCTTTTTCTCTTAATGCTTCAATTTGTCTATCTAATTTATTATTTAAAATATCGTTTAAACTTGCAAGTTCTTCTTGGAATTTTACTCTTTTATCTATATCTGTAACAATCCAAAGAACTTCATCTTTATCTTTGATTACATCTCCAGTAATTTTAATCCAAACAGGATGGCCATCTTTATGTTTAAACTTATATTCAAGATCTAAAGTATTACTTTTAAAGATAGTATTAAAAGTAATTTCTTGAAACCTTTGAGATGATTCTTCTGAAATATGAAAGATTTCTGCATGTTTATTTATTACTTCTTCATACTTATAACCTAGCATATCACAAACTGTTTTATTTGCTTCTAGAATAGTTCTCTTTTTATCAACAACTAAAATTCCAACACCTGTATTATTAAATATATGTTTAAACCATTGTTCACTTTTTTTCATTATTCATCCAAGTTTAATTCATAGCCTTGGCCATAGATTGATTTTATAAGATGAGTACCTACTTTTTTATGTAACCTCGAAATAAGACCTCTTACTCTTTTATTATCACTATAGTTATCATTAAACAATACTGATTCTATCTCTTCATTTAAAAATGTTGCATTTTTTGTTGAGCTTAAAAGTTTAAATAAACTTGATTCATTTTTTGTAAGAACTACTTGTTTTTCATTTTTATATAAATTTTGTGTTTCTATATGCCACGTAAATCCAGAGATTAGTTTTAAAATATGTGTTTGATGAGATGTATTAAAAAGTTTGTTTATAACTTTTTCAATAATCTTTTGTATCTGTTCAAAGTTAAAGGGTTTTAAAATATATCCATCTATTCCATATTCAATAGTCTTTAAAAGATACTCAGTATTATCATAAGCTGAAAAAACAATTATTGGAATATTTATATCTATTTTTCGTATAAGCTCAATCATTGACAATCCATCCATAACCGGCATATTTATATCAGTAAAAATTATATCTATTTTTTGATGTTTATATTTTTTTAAAGCTTCTTTTCCATTTTCTGCAAGAATTATTTTATCAAAATATATACTTAAAGTTTTTGCTGTTTGCACTCTTACTTTTTCTTCATCTTCAACATAAAGAATGGATAGTTTTTTACATTTTTGTTTTAGAAGATTTATTTTTTGCATAATTAATTATATTCAAAGTTATTAAAAAGTTTATTGAATTTAGTATATTTTATAAGCTATTGTTAAAGTAAAATTAAAAAGATAGTTAATATGAAAAGTTTTAAGTGGAGAATATATCTGTTGTAGTTGATATATGAGTAAAAAAAGGATAGTATAAATACTATCCTTTAAATGAAAAGACTACAGTCCTGTAACGTTTTCTGCTTGAGGACCTTTTTCACCTTCAGCAACTTCAAAAGTAACTTTTTGATTTTCTTCTAAAGAAACTCTTCCGTAACCTGAGTTGTTGATTTGTCTATAGTGTACAAATAAATCTTTACCACCATCGTCTGGTTGAATAAATCCAAAACCTTTTTCACTGTTGAACCATTTTACTGTTCCGTTTACTAAATCTGCCATTGCAATTCCTTTTGTGTTTAATATGCTAAATAATCTAAGATCAAATCAAAAATGCATATTAACTCTGTCAAAATTGT
>NYWO01000071.1 GCA_002685075.1 Arcobacter sp. | reverse complement strand
AGCTTTTAATGAAGTCATCTTTCCAGCTTCAGTTTTTGATGATTTAAATCTAATTAATTCTAAAATAGCTTCTTTATTAGTAAAGTCTTGGTAAGCACCCTCTTTTAAAGCTCTGTTATATTGCTCAATAAATAAAGCATATTTTTCTTCATCTTTTGACATTTTTTTGATTTCATTTAAAACTTTTTTAACAGAAGCTTGTTTGATATTTGCCATAACTCTGTTTTCTTGTAAAATTTCTCTTGAAACATTTAATGGTAAATCTTCAGAATCGATAATACCTCTTACGAATCTAAGGTAAGTTGGTAATAATTCTTTTTCTGAATCTGTAATAAATACTCTTTTAACATATAACTTAACACCTGGTTGGTAATCAGCTCTGTACATATCCATTGGTGCAACTGCTGGAATATAGAAAAGAGTTGTATATTCATTTACACCTTCAGCTTTTGTATGAATTGTAGCCATTGGGTCTTGAGAATCATGAGAAATTGATTTATAAAACGCGTTATATTCTTCATCTTTTAACTTAGATTTTGGTTGCATCCATAAAGCTGTTGCTTCATTGATTTTTTCATTTCTATCTTCAATAGTTTTCTTAGCTTCTTTTCCAGCTTTTTCATCTTCTTCACTTAAAGTTTCAGTAACTTCTTCTTTGTAAGAAATATAAATTGGATATGCAATATGGTTAGAGTATTTTCCAACAATATTTTTAATTCTTTCTTTACTTGCAAACTCTTCAGCTTCTTCATCTTTTAATTTGATGTAAATTACAGTTCCTGAACTTTCTTTTGTGCATGGTGATAAATCAAAATCACCAGTACCATCTGAAGACCATTTGTATGCTACTTCTTCACCAGCTTTTTTAGAAATTACATCAACATGAGATGCAACCATAAACACTGAATAAAAACCAACACCAAATTGACCAATTAAGTTTGAATCTTTTTTAGCATCTCCTGTCATTGCTTCTACAAATGATTTAGTCCCTGATTTTGCAATTGTACCAATTGAAGCGATTAAATCATCTTCATTCATACCAATACCATTATCAATAATTGTTAATGACTTATCAGCTTCATCAAATGTAATTGTAACTTGACCAGCCCAATCTTCTGGTAATGCAGCTTTGATTGTTTCATCTGTTAATTTTAAGTAATTTAATTTATCAATTGCATCACTTGCATTTGATACTAACTCTCTAATAAAAATTTCTTTGTTTGAATATAATGAGTGAGTCATTAATTGTAAAAGTTGACCTACTTCTGTTTGAAATTGATGTTTTGCCATAAAAATCTCCTGTATTAATTTAATATATTTTGATGTAATTTTATCAAAACTTTATAAAACAAAGCTAAAGTTTTAATACAAATTAGCACTATAAGGTCAAAAGTGCTAATTTGTATTAATAAATACTTACTAAACAAAAAAACTATATACTTTTTACATATTAAAAAAGGTTGATAAAATGAAATCAAAGATATTAAATATTAGAAACTTATACTTTCTAACAACAGGAATTATTGTTGTTTTAGTCGGATTACTTAGTGGTATTGTAGATATAATACAAACTCAAAATGTAATTACAGTAGCACAAGAGTTAGGCTATCCTTTATACTTTTTTACACTTCTAGGAGTTTTTAAAATACTTGGAGCTATTGCTTTAATATTACCTAAAAAGTTTAATTCAGTTAAACTTATAGCTTATAGTGGATTTTCATTTGATTTTATATTTGCTTCTTTTTCGCACTTTAGTCTAGGAGATGGTTTTTTAAAAGTATTAACACCTTTAGTGTTTTTAGTAATTTTAGCTATTTCATATAAATTAAAAGATAAATATTAATTTATCTTTTAATTATGTAAGTTACATAGATTCTACGTCTACAACCTCTTTTGCTGAAAGTTTTTCTAACTTACTTTCTACAAGCTCTAAGAACTCTGTTCTATTTTTTTCATCCATATTATTTTGTAGCATCTCTATAATATATTTAATTCCATTTGCATTTATTTTTTTTACACTAGCAAGGTAATGCACAAAAGATATTATTTGAACATCATTTATTGAATAGAGTTTTTTTAACTCTTTTTTATTAGGGAATAAACCTTTTTCTTCATACATTTTTAATGTTCTTACTTTTGCTGTTAATAATTCTGCAATACTACTTAAGGGTAGTACATCTTTATTGTTATCTAATAAAGCCAAGTTTATTTCCTTTTATTTAACTTCTAAGACCATTTTACCAATATATTTCTTAGTTAAAAACTCTTTTTGTGCTTCACACTATATCTTTTTTTCAATTCTTTTTATAAGATTTGAAAATACTTCATTTTCTTTCTAGAATTCTAATTCTTGATAATAATTCATCTTTATCTATATAGCAACTTTGAAGATGTCTTTCACCTTCTTTTAAATCATAAGCATTACGAGCATGTAAAACTCTTCTATTATCAAATACGATTAAATCACCTTGATTAAGTCTATGATAAAATTGAAATTTTTCATCTCTTGTTAATAGAATAAATAGCCTATAAACATTATAAAAAGATTCCATATCTTTGGCATCAATATCAATAGGTCCACGTAAAAAATTAGCCATTCTTATTTCTACTATTTCATCTTTATAATTACTTATAATCATAGGACTTATAAATCTATAATCGCTATTTTTATCTTTGTTGTAAAAAGACATAGTCAAAGTACTTAAAGCTTTATATTCATCTTTGTGTTTTTCACGCATATACTCAGCAATTTTAAAACCATCAACTAAAATAGATTCACCACCACTTGCATCATTCGCTAAGCAATGTAGGAATTGTAATCCTGGTTGTAATTCTCGTGTAGGTAAATCTGTATGTAAAGGAAGTTTCAAATTAGTATATGCAGCAGAGTTAGCACTTTGTTTTGAGATTACATCAAATACTGTACCAAAATTAGTTTCACGTATAAAAGAGATACGCTCAGCTACTTTTTTCACAGTATTTAGTTTATTTTCTACATTTACGATTTTACTTATACCAAAATCACGTAAATTATATAACCAAGATAATAAGACTTTATCATTATTCATAACATCTTTGTATTCATAAATTGCTAATTCTTTTTCAATTGATTTTTTATCCCAAACTTTTGATTTTAAACTTCATTTTTTTCTAGCTTCTTTGCTATAACAATGTTGCTTTAACCAAGCTGGATGATAGCTACTTTTGTGATCTTTATAATCCCATATAATATTAATCATATTATCTTTTGACAATTCAACATGCAAGGGTTTAATATCAAAAGGAACATCACAAATATAAGTAAGAAAGCACTTATCCTTAAAAAAATTAGAAGAATGGTCAGAGTAAAAATAGTGGGAACTAGTTGGCTCCTCTTTGGATATATATCTTGACATTTGAGGGACTGTTGTTATTAATCTAAATTATTTTATTAAGTTAATTACAAATGAACTTAAACTTAAGTATTTAGTAGTGAAATTGCTGGTGTTATTATAGGTAAACTTTTCGACTTTATATTTTCCAGATAATTTATCTGTAATTTGGATACTAACTGAGCCACTTTTATTACAATATTCAATATTATACAAATAGGACATCCAAAAATGCTAGGATATATCATAAACCACTATATTAAAGGATTATGTTTTTTGTTGAAAAATCGACGAAGTCAAGAGCAAAGAATGTATTCTCCTTTATTCATCAAAAAATTTATTTTTAAATGTTGACAATTTTAAAACCATTTACTTATATTTAATCTACATAATCTTTTAAATATATTGTGTCCTAAGATAAATAATGATAAAGTTATTATATGAAGAATTTAAAATATAATATTAAAAATACAATATGTGTCAACTTCACTTTACCTTTTTGGTTAGATAAAGTTTTTATAATTAAAAACCAAGATGACAGGCAGAAAACTTTAAACGACTTAGTTAAACTGATGAATACAAATAATGACAACACAATCACCTTAGAGGACTATGCAAATATTAGAACTTTAGAAAAAAGAAAAGAGTCTTTCATTCAAATTAAAGTTCCATCTATCGATATTCTAGAAAAAAAAGTAAAAGAGATTTTTCAAGTTAATTATAATAGTCTTATTATTAATTGCAATTACATTGATTATGGTGCGGGGTATATAAATATAAAAGTTTATTGTAAGTTGAATACTGACATAAAAGTTTTTTTTACACAAGCTGAATTAATGAAAACTTTTATTGCTGAATCAATTGTAAAATATGCAAAGTATTCTAATGATGATAGTTTTTTTGATAAATTTGATGAGGTGTTAAAAAACTTAAAAAATAATATCATTGCTTTTAATAAAATAGATATTTATAATAATTATTTTTATCATGGGAATTTAAAAAAATGGATGTGTGGACCTATTTCTAGAGATATAATTTTTTTCACACCAGATTATCATAAAAATATTTTAAAGTCATCAGTTAAAGAAGAAAATAATAATTTAAAACATAATATTATTGAAATTGATTTAGCTATATTTAAGGAAAATACAAATTTTTTTCTTGGAGGAATAAAATTTTTCAGGGAAATGGAAACGGGTTACCTTCCCTATATATATCATAGTTTTGAAGGTACAGTAGCTATCGTTGAAAATAGTAAATTTAATAGATTGAATATTTTACAATGCATTGCGATGTTTTATTGGACTATATTTTATTCTGCAGCATCAGGCACATATTTAAAATCAAGTCAATACTTAAAAAAAGAAGAAAAACTAACTGATATAAACATAAAAAATGAAATAAGAAAATTAGAGAATTCTAGACGATTACTTCAGCTTTTAAAATTTGAATCAAAACCAGAAAATGTTATTGTAGAGGGGATAGATAGCTCAATTTATTCTTTAATTTTTAGTGCTTATGAATCAGATAAGCTAGAAAAATCTTTGGATGATATGGAACATACATTAGATCAAAATCTAGATAGTTTACTTTTTGAAATTGAATCAATTAAAGAGGAAAAGATACAAAATGTACTCTCACTAATTACCATAGCAACCATATCAAGTTTAATCATGGACATGTATCTTTTTTATGATCAACTTAATAATATTGGAATAGTATTCTCTATAATATTTTTGCCTATTATTGTGCTTGGATTAGGAATCTATTTTTATGTTTATAAAAAATAAAGGAATAGATATATGATAGAAAAAGATTGTATAAACTTGATAAAAGAAATTATCAATAGCTATAAGAAATCTGAAAATGTTTCTGATATTAGGTTAAGAATTGATTTATTAGAAGAAGTTATAAGTAAACAACTCATTAAACATAAAGAACCCACAAATATTGATGTTACTTCTCAAATAACATCAATTATTAAATTAGCAAAAAATAGTATTTTTTATTCTAATAGATTATATTATCTTGAATTAATTGAGCGTTGTTCGAAAGTTTCTCCTTGGGTCATAGGATACGATATTGATGATGAATATTTTAATAAAAATTTTGGTTTTTCTGAACTTATCGGCCCAAATGGTTTATTTTACAGTGAAAAAATATCTTGTGGGTTTGTATTAATGGGAAAAAATTTAAATTACCCTAAACACTTACACCCTGCAGTTGAATTGTATGAAGTTATTTTAGGACCTTTAGAATGGAAAATAGAAAAAAATAAGTTTATAGCACACCAAGGGGAATTAATTCATCACAGAAAAAATGAATCACATGCTATGAAAACAAATGAAATACCTTTTTTAGGAATTTATACATGGATTGGAGAGATAGAAACTCCATCTTCATTTAGATAGTTATCTATAAAACTAACAGTAGTAAAATTACTGGTACAATTTTATCACTGGCATCAATATTATTAAAAACAATAATACTGCTAATGAATGAATAGATTTCACCATTTTTTTCTTCTAGGCTAATAATTTTTTTACCCTTATTATTTTCAGGTTTAAAAATACTGTAGTAAGAATTGAAAGTAATGCAGTTAAGAATAATGAAAAGTCTTCTGAAAATTTATTTTTTTAATTTTAGATAAAATTAATTTATTTAAAAAGTTCTTCTTCTCTTCCTCCCCATAATCTTTATATTTTAATTAATCATATTTTTTGATTCACTCAATTCTATAATATCATTTACTAATTCTTTTTTGTTAAAATTGGAGTGGCCACTCCACTCCCAGAGATTAAACAATAGTAGTAAGAAGCTCTATTTACTTTTAAAACTTTATACATAAGTTTTATACTGAAACTCTTTTGATATTCTTGTATCCAGATATATCTCAAAAAGTATAACTATATTTAATTATCAAGTTATTGTATAAGCAAGAGAAAAGAAGAGTAAACTCCTCTTTTCTAAAACTATTTAGCATTCTTTGCTTCAGTAATCCAAGTGTTAACAATAGTTTGATTATTTTTTAACCAAGATTGAACATGTCTTTGTATATCTTCTGGTTTATTTTGACCATTAGTCATTAACATATTTTGCCCAGAAACATCATTTACATCTACTTTAATAATATCGAATAGTTTTGCAATGTCTTTATTTTTTGTTTTTACACTTGCATTTGCAACAATTTTTTGATGATTTACATTAAAACCATAGTCAGCATTATTTGGTAGTTTGGTTGAGGTACTGTTTGGATTCGCTGAATGTGTTACTTGTAAAAATACAACATCTTTCCCTGGTACTAGTTTTCCACTTACCCAATAAGGAGTCCAAGTATAATAAAGAATTGATTTTCCTGTTTTGTAATTTGCTATTGTATCTGCCATTATTGCAGAATACTCACCTTGCTTATGATCAACAATATCTCTTAATCCATAAGCATCCAATTGATATTCAATAACTTTTTCACATCCCCATCCTGCATTGCATCCACCTAGATCAGCTTTTCCATCATTGTCCAAATCAAAGAGTTTAGCAATTTCTGGTTTTTTTAAATCATTATAGTATTTGATGTTATATTTATCAGCAGTTTTTTTGTCTACTAAATAACCTTGTGCACAGTTTTCAATAAATTTATTAAACTTAACAACTTTTCCTTTTACATGTTTAGCTTCTAATTTAAAATTATGTAATGGATCCCACATTGATGCAATAAAATAAACATCATCACTATTTGCATTATTTGCAATAGTTTGATACCCTATATCATAATTTACACTTTTAACATCTTCAATTTCATGCCCCATTTTTTTAAGTATCTCTGTGACAATTAACGTTTGAAACATTTCTTCTTGAATGCCACTAGAGATGGCAGTAACCTTTGCCCCAAATAAACTTGAAGCAACTGCAACAGAAGCAACAAGACTAACTAAACTTTTTTTATTTAACATTTTTTCTCCTTAAATTTAAAATAAAACCAATAGGCCCTTTTTCATGCCATCTTCTCTTATCATTTTTATCTTTTTTACCTGCTTCTTGAGTTAATCTATCTAGGATAATTGCAAGTAATACAATACCAAGACCACCAACTGCAGCAAGACCAATATCAAGTCTACCAATTCCTCTTAAAACCATTTGACCTAATCCACCAACTGCAATCATTGAAGCAATTACAACCATCGATAATGAAAGCATCAATGTTTGATTAATTCCCGCCATAATAGTAGGCATTGCTACTGGAATTTGAACTTTCCATAACATTTGAGATGAACTTGCTCCAAAAGATCTTGAAGCTTCAATTAAGTCCTCAGGTACTTGTCTAATTCCTAAGTTTGTAAGCCTTATAAGTGGAGGAAGCGCAAAAATAATAGTTACAATAACTCCAGGAACATTTCCAATACCAAATAACATTACAATTGGAATTAAGTATACAAAAGCAGGAGTTGTTTGCATTCCATCTAGAATTGGTCTTAAAACCTTATCAACTGTATCACTCTTTGCAGACCAAATTCCAAGAGGAAGTCCTATTATTACTGAAAACAGAACTGCTGTTATTACCAAAGACAGTGTAATCATTGATTCTTCCCAAGCACCTATAAAACCAATAATAAAAAATGAAATCAATGTACCAATTGCTAATTTTTTACTAGCAAGTTGAAGTGCAAGTAAAACAAAAAACAAAATTACAACATAAGGATTTAAATATAATAAAAAACTTTCAATAGATTTTAATACTATATCAATGGGAGCTTTTGCTGCTAAAAATACTTCTCTAAAATTAACAACTAACCAATCAATTCCATCATTTGTCCATTTATCAAAAGGAATAAGAACATTTTCAAATGGATTCAAAATATTAAATTCATTAGCTTCTTCAATAGGAGCTTTTGTAGCTTCTTGTGTCCAATCAACTGATGATTCTCTGTTTTCTTGTGCAGTTGATGCATTTCCCCAAGGATCATTACTCATTATCAACTCCTTCATCAAATACTTTTAACAATCTACTTTTTGAAATTGTTCCTTTATATTTACCATTTTCATCAATTACTGCCGTAGGATAAAGATGATCTGCAATATCAGAGATAAACTCACCTATTTGTAAACTTTCTAAAATTGGTTTTTCTGAAATAACTGCATCATGAAGTGATCCACCTAAATCTTTTGCTTTTTTTAAAGATTGTGCTGTTAATATTCCTATGTATTTACCACTTTTTTCAATAAAATAAGCATAATCTTCATCGAAATCACCAATATATTGAATAGCTGATTTAATACCTGTACTTTCTTTATTTATAATTGTAGAGTGTGCTTTTTTAACAATATGTGAAGCATTTAATACAGAAGTAACATCAACACCTTTGAAGAAAGATCGTACATAATCATTTGCAGGTTCATTGATAATTTCTTCAGGTGTTCCTATTTGAACTACTTCACCATTTTGCATAATTGCAATTCTATCCCCAATTCTAATTGCTTCATCCAAATCATGTGAAATAAAAACAATTGTTCTTTTTTCTTTTTCTTGAAGTTCTACAAGTTCATCTTGCATTTCAGTTCTAATAAGAGGATCAAGAGCTGAAAAAGCTTCATCCATAAGCATAATATCTGGATCGTTTGCTAAAGCTCTTGCTAATCCAACTCTTTGTTGCATTCCACCACTTAATTCATCAGGATATGATGAAGCATGATGATTAAGTCCAACTTGCTCTAGTGCTTTTTGTGCAGCTTCATATCTTTTGTCTTTTTCTATTCCACTTAATTCTAAACCAAAAGAAACATTATCAATGATATTCATGTGTGGCATTAAAGCAAAAGATTGAAAAACCATTGATATTTTTTTTCTTCTAATATCAATTAATTCTTTATCGCTTAAAGTAGTAACATCAGTCTCATCAATAAAAATTTGACCAGATGTTGGTTCAATTAGTCTATTTAAAAGTCTTACAAGCGTTGATTTACCAGAACCTGAAAGTCCCATAATTACAAAGATTTCACCTTCGTTAATTTCGAAACTAGCATCTTGTACACCAATTGTCATACCTGTTTTTGTAAAGATATTATCTTTACTCTCACCTTCATTTAGCATTTTTAAAGCTTTTTTGGGTTCTTTTCCAAAGACTTTAAAAACATTTTTAACTATTAATTTCTTTTTACTAATATTAACTCCTATTACGTAAAATATGTATTTTAATTACAATCCATATGTATTTTATTATCATACATTATGTAAAAATACAACTTAAATACAAATAAAAGTATTTACTTATTAATAAAAAAGCAATTAAAAGATAAACTACGAATAATTACATACGAGGAATATACAATGAATAATAATAAATTCTTAAATGACTTAGATGAAGTTTATACTTTTTTAAATACTCAAAAATCTAATGTGAATAAACTTATTTCATATCTTGAAAACAATGAATTTGATAAGCTAACAATAATTGATGAGTTTGCTAAATATCTTGAACTTCCAATGAGTGATGATTTAAGATTTGCACTTGTTACTAGACTTGTAAATTTAAGAGATGACTCTCTAGTTCAAGTATTAAAAAAGCAAAAGAAAAATGAAACAGAAATTATTGAACTTCAAGAAGATGCATATTGTTTTGTACGAGATTTTTGGCACGAAAAGCATAAGAAAACAGTAGATTATATAAAGAATAACAATTTACTAACTCCATTTTACCAAGCAATATTTGAAGGTGTTTATAATGTCGGTTTAAAGATGTCGTCATGGCAAAGCTTATGGACAGCACATATAATAAATGGAATAAATAAAGAATTAATAGCAAAATTTGATGGTAATGAAGAGAAAGTCTTTAAATATCTTGAAGATAAAAAGTTACTAGATTTAGGACACAATAGTATGATTGCAGATAGGTCATATTCTGCACTTGTAAAAGAAAAAGATACTTATCATTCACAAGCTTATATAAAAGCTTTTAAAACACAAACAACGGCTGTTATTGATGCACTTGAAAAGTTTGAAGAGGTTTTAATTGAACTTGAAGATGATGTATATGGTGAAAAATGGAATTATATTTTATATATTCAAACACTTATAAAAGCTTTTGGTGAAGAAAAAACTCATCTTTTAGTTGAAAGATGGGCTGACGTAGATAGAGCTTGGATGAAAATAAAATCTCCAATTCAAATAGGACATCCTTTAGAGTATTATGAAGACCACTTTAGAAAAGCAGTTGCTTTAGAATGGGATATTAGACTTACGAATCCTGAGTTTGCTCAAGATGATAATAGAGTAAATAAAATAAAATCAGCTTTTGCAAAAATTTATGAAAAACAAGAACAATCAAATTCTAATAAAGCGATTTATGACTTCTCTTTAAAGTCACTTGATAAGGTTCAACTTTATGTAGGGCGACCTGCAATATTTTTTGGAGCAGAGTTTAATGGATTATTCTCAGCGCAAGTTGTACCAAATGATGAGATAGTTTCAAAAGAAGAAGGTAAAAAGATTTTTGCTTTCTCTGATGAAATTCTTCAAAGTTCAAGAGCAAAACCTTTTTTAAAATTAAGTCGTGAGATTTTTGGACAAGAGCTATTAAAGGAAGATAGAAAGTTTTTATTTAATCAAACTGCAGCTTGGCATAAAGTTTATGATATTACAACTATTGGTCATGAATTTGGACACATTTTATGGTGTGATGATGAAACTGAATCTGTTATGAATAAAAGTGGAAACTTTAAAAATATTGAAGAATTCAAGGCTACAACTGGTGGATTAGTATCATTTTTCTTAGATGAATCAAATGATGAGAAAGAATTAGAAAAACAAGTTTTAATAGATACTACAAAACGAGCAATTGGACTTATGGGATGGATGGAAGTAGATGAAGTTCAACCTTACTATTGCGAAGGTATTATTCATTTAAATGGTCTATTTGATTCGGGTATTTTAGCTTGGGATGAAGAAAAAGAAAAGCTAAGTATTAATTTATCAGCTTCAAAATATGAAGACTTAAAAAAATGGTATATAAATACATATTCTACCTTAGCAAAACACTATTTAGACAAAAAAGATGCTACAGATTTTTTAAATAAATATGCAATAAAAGAAGATAAATATTTTATGCCTGTAAATAAAAATATAAATTCTTTTGTAAAATATTACTTCAAAAGATACCAAGAAATTGGTCAAGAATTAGATACTGTAGATAAAAAAGAAAACTATATAAAATAAGAGGTAAAGCCTCTTATTTATATTAAAATCTTATCAATTAGTTCAGTATAACTATCTACACAATCATACGTAATATTTTCATCAGCTAAGCACTCAAAATATTTTTTTGCATATTGTATTTTTAAATCCTCAGCACCTTTTAATTGTAACTCATCACAATTTCCTTTTGTTTCTGCAATAAAATAGATATTTTTTTTATCAAGTTTTTCAAAAACAACAGCCCAATCAGGATTATACCCACCAATTGGTGTTGGAATTTTAAAATCTTTTGGAAGT
>NYWO01000070.1 GCA_002685075.1 Arcobacter sp. | reverse complement strand
GTTGCAGGTTGGGGTGGAGCTGTTCCTTTATGGGGTGGTGAAGTTGCAAAAACTGTTAAGTATTTAAATCAAGGTGGATCAGTTCACGTATTTAAGTTACACAAATAAAATTATAAATATAAAAAATCTTAATGAAAGGAGATTATTATGGAATGGAAAAAACCAACTTACGTAGATAATAGATTTGGATTTGAAGTTACAATGTACATTTGTACAGTATAATTTCATTTAAGATTTAAAAGATTAGAGCTTCGGCTTTAATCTTTTTTTCATTTAAATGAGCTTATCTAAATGAGCTTATCTTAATGAAAAAATAAAAGGATTTATTTTGAAAATTCAAGTTTTAGGTTCAGGTGCTGGAGGAGGTCTTCCTCAATTTAATTGTAACTGTGATAACTGTAGAGGTTATAGAGAAGGAAAAAAAACAATTAAAAGAAGAACACAATCTTCAATTACTGTTAGTGAAGATGGTGAGAACTGGGTCTTATTTAACACATCCCCTGATATTTTAGAGCAAATACATAATTCTCCTTTTTTACATCCAAGTAAAAAGAGAGAAACTAAAATTAAAGCAATAGTTTTTAATGATGGACAAATAGACCATACAACTGGACTTCTAATGTTAAGGGAAGGGTGTCCTCATGAAGTTTATTGTACGAAAGAAGTAAATGAAGAGCTTAATACTTCTTTCCCCTTATTTAAGATGTTACAACACTGGGATGGTGGAGGTACAAAGTGGAATGAAATTATTCCAGATAGTACTACAAAATTTGAGATTCCAGTAATGCCATCTTATGAGTTTTATGCACATGCACTAATCTCAAATGCTCCACCATACTCTTCTTATAGAGATAAACCTAGAAGTGGGGATAATATAGGAATTACAGTAGTAAATAAAAATACAGGTAAAAGACTGTTTTATCTTCCTGGTCTTGGAGTTTTAGAAGATCATGTTTTTGAAGAGATGAAAAAAGCAGATGTATTATTAGTTGAAGGAACTCTTTGGACAAATGATGAAATGATAAAAGGTGAGTTTTCAAATAAGTTGGGAACTGATATGGGACACCTACCATTAAGTGGTGAAAATGGCTTAATTAAAATATTTGACCAATTAGAAAAACCAAGAAAGATACTAATTCACATTAATAATACTAATCCAATATTAGATGAAGCAAATGATGAATATAAAGAGCTTATTTCTCATGGAATTGAAGTTTCATATGATGGTATGAGTATAGAAATTTAACAAAGGAAAAGAAATAAATATGAATGAGTTATTAAGTAAAGAAGATTTTGAAAAAAAACTAAGAGATATGGGTTCTATGTATCATATTCATCATCCTTTTCATATAAGAATGTATGAAGGCTCTTGTACGAAAGAAGAGATTCAAGGTTGGGTTGCAAATAGATTTTATTATCAATGTGCAATTCCAATTAAAGATGCTGCAATTATGTCAAATAATCCTCCAATTGAAGATAGAAGAAAATGGGTTGATAGAATTTTAGACCATGATAGTGTTGGTGGAGGAATTGAAGCTTGGTTAGATTTAGGTGTTGCAGTAGGACTTAAAAAAGAGGATTTACTCTCTCATAAATTTGTATTACCAGCAGTAAGATTTGCAGTTGATGCTTATGTTAATTTCGCAAGAAGAGCTCCATGGAAAGAAGCTGCGATGTCTTCATTAACTGAAATGTTCGCACCACAAATTCATCAACAAAGACTAGATACTTGGCCTAAAAATTATCCATGGATTGAACAAGATGGATTAAAGTATTTTCAAAAAAGATTAAGTGAAGCTAGACGTGATGTTCAACATGGATTATCTATGACTTTAGAAGAGTTTGATACAGTAGAATTACAAACAAGAGCTTGTGAAATATTACAGTTTAAATTAGATATTCTATGGACAATGTGTGATGCTTTATATTTAGCATATGAATTAAAAAGACCACCATATTTTAATATAAAGGATTGTAATGCAACTAGAAAAATCACTTGCAATTAATGAGCACTTTCAATTACAATGGGAAGAAAAACAAAATTGTTTTGTACTATTATATCCAGAAGGAATGGTTCAACTAAGCCAAAGTGCTGGTGAAATTATGAATCTTTGTGATGGAAAAAATAGTGCTATGGATATTACGAATACTTTAGAAGAGAAGTTTAATCTTGTAGGTTTATTAAGTGACGTAAAAGAGTTTTTAGAAGATGCAATGAATAGAAAATGGGTGATTTACAATGACTAATGAAATTAAACCTCCTTTATGGATACTGTTAGAACTTACTCATAAATGTCCATTAGAATGTGCATATTGTTATAACCAACTTGATTTTACTAATACTAAAGATGCTATGAGTACTAAAGATTGGTTTAGAGTTATGGATGAAGCAAGAGATATGGGTGCCGTTCAACTTGGAATTTCTGGTGGTGAACCTCTGTTAAATAAAGACTTAGTAAAAATTGTAGAGTATGCAAATAACAAAAAGTTTTATACAAACCTTATTACTTCAGGCGTTGGTGCTCCTAAAGGAATAGTTAAAAAGTTAAAAGAAGCTGGACTTAAAACAGTACAACTTGGTATTCAATCTCATGATAGAAATACTATGACTTTAATTACTAATAACAAAAACTCATATGATGAAAAAATTGCTTTTGCAAAAGAAGTAAAAGAAGCTGGACTACAACTTATTATTAATACTTGTATTACAAGACAAAATATTCATCAAGTTGGTGAAATTATAGAATTTGCTGATGAGCTTGGTGGTAATTACCTTGAAATTGCAAATATTCAGTATTATGGATGGGCTTTAAAAAATATAAATGCCTTACTTCCAACTCAAGAACAACTTGATGAAGCAAAAAAAGTAACTGATTTTTACAGAAGCAAAGAAAAAGCGATGAAAGTATTTTTTGTAGTACCTGATTATTTTGCAGATCGTCCAAAAGCATGTATGAATGGATGGGGAACAACGTTTTTAACTATTAATCCAGACGGTGTTGCACTTCCTTGTAATACTGCAAATACTTTACCTTTAGAGTTTCCAAATGTAAAAGATTTTTCAATTGAGCAAATATGGAATGAATCTCATGCTTTTAATTATTTTAGAGGCGATAGTTGGATGAATCCTACATGTGCATCTTGTGATGAAAAAGAGAAAGATTTTGGAGGTTGTAGATGTCAAGCCTTTGCCTTAACAGGTGATATGAATGAAGCTGATCCTGTTTGTTCAAAATCAGATTTTCATCATGTAGTAACTGATAAAGTTGCAGAAAGTCTAGGAACTACTGATGCAAAAATTTGGTATAGAAATAGAAAGAATTCTTTAGAATTATCTAGTTAAACTAACTAAAAGTAAAGAAATGTCTGCATTAACGTTTCTTTCTTTTATCTCTATTTTTTGAATTTCTACGTGGATTTATTTTGTAATTATATTGTAGATATTTCATAACCATTAATTCTGAAACATCATACATCTCATCAATATTTGTTTTTATTTTCCATGTAGAAATTCCACTTTTCTCTGAAATTCTTTTTTTTAGTTCTAAATTGTTTTTATTATATATATTTACAATCTTTTCAATAGCAATGTTTTCAAGCTCTGGATAGGAAAGGAAAGATTTATTATGCTCTTTTTTGTAATTGTAAATTAAACTAAAAGCTAGAAGTTCAGGAATCCAATCTGAGCCATTTTTTAATCTACTTGAAAAAGTATTTATTAAATGTTTATAGTAGATTTTCATTGGTTCAAGATTTCGAGATAATTTATCAAAGATTAGGGATTTATTTTGTTCTTTAAATATACTAAATAATGTATCGCTTACAATAATATTATTTTCAAGATAGCTTTTTAAATCTGCTACACTACTATTTATAAATTGGATTTCTTCTTTACTTGCACATACTGTCATAGGATCTTGCGTTTTATGGGGGTCAATTTTTTTATAGTCTTTTAGTAGAAAGTGGATAACAAGTAAGAATGTATCTACTTTTAATTTTTGTAAATTTATAGTTTGACATTGTTCTATTGCTAATTGAAATTGCTTATCTTGTTGCATATAAAATTCCTCTAAATATTTAAAGTATCTTATTATAGGGTTTAAAGAAAAATAGTTCTTCTTTATTTATGCTAAATAAATTGTTTATTAGTGCTAATTTTATGGTTTATATGTGCTATAATTACTTTTATGAAAAAAGAAACTCTAAAAAAAAGAACTAAAATAGCAAATAATATTATGTACTATATTTATACTCATATTGATACAGATATTGATATTGAAGAGTTAAGTATAGATTTAAAAGTAAGTAAATTCCATATGCATCGTATTTTTAAAGAAGCCTTTGGACGAAATATTTATGAAAGTATAAAATCAATAAGGTTACAAAAAGCCTCAAATCTACTTTTAACTAATAAATCATCAACGATTTCAAATATTGCAAATATTTGTGGATATTCATCTCAATCATCTTTTATAAAAATCTTTAAAGAAAGATTTGATCAGACACCAAAACAGTGGCGTACTGGGGGATATAAAGAGTATTCAAATAAGATTTTAGAACAGTCTTTAATAGCAAGGAATTCAACAGCAGATTTTTCTAATATTAAGCCAACAATAGTAAAAATGCCAGCATTAAAAAGCTTTTATATTAGAAATAGAGGTTATAACGTAAATATTACAAATACTTGGCAAAAGTTATATACTTGGGTTTTAAGTAATAATATAAAATCATATAAACAAATTGCACTTTTTCATGACAATCCGACAATTACACCTTTAAATGAATGCCAATATATTGCATGTATAGTTCCTGTAGAAGAAGAAAATATCACAAGCGATAGACTGCCAAATTTTTATATAGCAAAAGGAGTTTATGCAAAATTTGATTTAAAAGGGAAAAAAGGTGATGTCTTGAAGTTTATTCATTGGGTTTATCATGAATGGCTTCCAAATAGTGAATATGAAACTACTACTAAACCTTCATATACGGAGTATAAAAAGAATAATTATTTAAGCGATGATGATGAATTTGATATTAGTTTTTATGTTTCAATAAGTTTTTAATAAAGATAAAATATTTAAAGTTAAGGCTTAGATAAAAATTAATTTATCTAAAGCCTTATATTTTTAGTCAAATGCTGGTTTTGCAGTATCTAATCTAGATTCTGGAAGTTGAGGGTATGAAATATCTGGTTTTCTACCTTTTAAAGTTTTTAAGAAAGTTACCATTGAAGCAGCTTCAACATCTGAAATAGTAATTCCTAATTGAGTAGAGCCCATTTCTTTTACAGCTTCACTTAAAGACCAAATTTGTCCATTATGGAAATATGGTGCAGTTTCAGTAATATTTCTTAGAGTTGGAGTTTTAACCATTCCTTGTGCATTTCCTTTAAAGTCACCAACACTAGCAAATTTATATTTAGCAGCTAATTCAAAGGGTTGCATAGTCCCACCAAGAGCAATTCCATTATGACAAGATGCACAGCCTTTATCTATAAAAGTATTAAGTCCTGCTTTCTCTTCTTTTGTTAATGCGTTTTCATTACCATTTAAATAATCATCAAATGGTGATGGAGTAACTAATATCTTTTCAAAAGTTGCAATTGTTTCAGTGATTTTTGCAAAATCAACTTTTACATCTTTTCCGTATGCATTTTGGAATTCATTTACATACTCAGGAATAGAGTTAATTCTTTGTTCAACTAATTTAGGTGGAGCAGCCATTTCAGGACTAGCTTGAATTGGACCTTGTGCTTGATCTGCTAAGTGAGGACTTCTTCCATCCCAAAATTGTGCTTTAAAAAATACTGAGTTGTATACGGTTGGAGAGTTTAAATGATGAGGATTCGCAGTCCAACCATGACCAATTGCAGCTGGAATTCCATCCGCACCACCAAGTCCAACATTGTGACAAGTATTACATGAGATTATTCCACTTTTTGAAAGTCTTGGATCAAAGTATAATTTTTTACCAAGTTCAACTTTCTCTTTTGTGATTGGATCATTTTTATCATCAATTAATTTCATTAATTCTGCTTTGTTTACAGGAATTGGCATCATGCCATTCTCTGAAGCTTTTTGTATTAATGATGATGCAAATAAAGAACCTGTACCTAATACACATAGCGTTAATGCGTTTACTAATTTCATTATTAACTCCTTCTAATTAATATAAAATCTTAGGATAATAATTATTAAAAAAAGTTTAATATTCTTATTATTAATATAAATTTTACTTATAATATAAAGAGTTAAAATGTCCTATTTAGAGTAATATGATAAAAAACATCTATTTTAAACTATCATAATCTAAACTTATGATAATACGTTTAATTAGGTCTTTCTACCATATAACCGCTTCCTCTAATATTTTTGATAAAGTCTTCTTTTAAAACTTTTTTAACTCTATTTACTTCAGCTCTAATTGTTGCATTATCAATAAAGTCATCATTCCAAACATAGTTTCTAAACATATCATATTGAACGACTAAAGATCTATTATGTGCAAGAAGTTCTATAATTTGGATTTGTCTTTTTGGAAGAATTTGAGGTTCATTATTAAATAATAGTGTCATAGACTCAGAATCATAAGAGTAGTTTTTTGATAATCTTTTATGTCTTTGTGGAACAATAGTTGTTTTTAAAATTTTATTTATTCTTATTGTTAACTCTTTTAAATGAAATGGTTTTTTTAAATAGTCATGACATCCAATATCAAAGGCTCTTGAAATATCTTCTATCTCAATTAATGCAGAAATATATATAGTCGGAATCATTCTTTTTTGTTCATGTAAAGTTTCAAGAATTGTAAAACCATTGATGTCAGGTAAATTAATATCTAAAATTAGTAAGTCAAACTTTTCATTATCTAATACTTCTAAGCAATCTTGCCCAGTGGTTGTACTTTTTACTACATGTCCTGTTGAGCCTAAGTATTCACTTATCATCTCATTTAACATTTGATCATCTTCTAATAGTAATATTTTCATTTTATTTCCTTAAATATATATGTGAATGAGGCCCAATTTTCACCAGAGGCTAATTGTATTCCTACATTTTCTTCACTACAAATACGTTTTACTAAATTTAATCCAAGACCAAAACCTTCTTGATCACTTATTTGTTCTCTATAATACTCTTCAAATATTTTTTGTTGATCAAGAATTTGCTTTGAGCGACTCTCAATTATTAAATGACAATCATTATTCATGATATTTAGTTTAACTTCTATTATTTCATTTGGAAGTGAATACTTAATCGCATTAGTAAGATTGTTATCTACAATTCTTTGAAGTTTAATTTCATTGAAATTTAATAGTATCTCTTTTCTTTGACTTGAAAAGTCAAATTCAGATTTAAATTTTATGGCTGATTGTGTAAAGAAATCAATTCTAGATCTTACAAAATCAACTAAATTTATTTCATGAGTTGCTTCATTTACTTGATTCTTTTTTATTAAATAAGATAAATCATCATATATACTAGAAATATTTTTCATAGCAACTTCAATATTTGATAAGTGCTTGTTTTTCCCATTTTCCATTTCATACATTTCAATATTTCCCATAATAATTGATAAAGGTGTATTTGTTTCATGAACTGCATGTTTTAAAAACTGTTTTTGAGAATCAACTAAATTTTGAGCGTAAATCTTCCCTTCTTCTAACTCTTTGGATTGCTTATCATAATCTTCTGATGATTGTTGTATTAAATGTGTTAAAGCTTGTAGACTTCTTGCATGTTCACTTATAGGTTGAGTGTCTTTTTCTAATGCACAAGAAAGTTTTATATCATTTTTACTATTTTCTAGTTCACTTAATGCAACAATTGTAAATGTCTGATTTAATAATTCATTATTTCCATTATCATGATAAAACTCTCCATAAGTAAAAAACCCAGAAGTAGGAGCTATTTCTGAAAAAGGTTTTATTTCAATATCAACCATACTTGGCATATATCTTCTTCTTGCCATACATGAATATATAAAAAATGATTGAGTATCTTTTATATTTGAAGTATCAAATAAAGATTCTAAAGGATTGTTCATAATAAGCTCAACATTACCAAATCCAAGTTTTACTTTATCACCTTTATATAAGTTTCCTGCAAAACTTAAACTTCCATCTTTATGTTTTTGTATAACAGCTCGTGCAACAGGAAGATTGTTCCTTTGAGCAATTAATGGAAATTCAATACCAGTTGCTGGTAAGGATTTTGAAACATATTCTCCTAAATACTTTTCATAAAAGTCTAATGGTTTCATTCCTGATATTTGATAAACTCTATTATCTACTACTTCATCAATAGTATGTTCAATACCAATTGGGGACCAGTTAAAGTTATAAGCATTATTTACTTTTAATGTCTTAGAATCTAAAGCAACACCTACTGCACCTTTTGTAATTATTTGATTTTGAGAAGATACAAAAGTTTGAGTAAAGTTTGCATTATCACCTGCCATGCCACCTGAGACTATTACTTTGTTATTTACTGATTGAATACCTTTTAAAAAAGATTCCCCATTTGTTTTATCACCATCACTAAATGTAATAAGTAGTTTAGTATCTTTAGAACATAATTCATTTGCTAAATCTACACCATTACTAAAAGAGTCTTTTCTTCTAACAAATGTTGTTTTTAAACTTGTGTTTTCAAATATTGATATAGAGATAATAGTTTTACAAGTAGTAATCTGACTATTATTGATTTCTCCATCAGTTGATGAACCAATACAAATAGCTTGAGGTAACTTATCTAATAAAGTTGAAATTATGTTTTTTAAAATAGGTTTTTTATCTCCACAAAATATTTGAATTAATATATTTTTTTCATTTTTAAAGGAGTTAAAATCAATTAAGTTATCTAATGCTTTGTTATTATATGTGTAGTTAAATGTTTTCATAAAATATTGTAGCATATAAAATAAAAAAATTAAAGAAAAAAAACCTTTAAGAAGCTCGAAAAATAGGGAAATTGTAACAAAAAAACGCAGCGCTATACTCAAGCTATACAAGCGCTAAATTCATGCTATAAAACTCATGTAGAATTTCATCAAGCGAAAAACAAACAGCTTTTTAAAGCTTATGTTTTTTCATAAATTAAACAAATAAAAGGACTATAAAATGGCATACACTAAACCTCAATACAAAGAACAATTCGAAAACTTCATCGGTGGAGAATGGGTTGCACCACTAAGTGGAGAATACTTTGATAATGTATCTCCTGTAGATGGAGAAGTTTTAACAAGAATTCCAAGATCAAATGAAGCTGATGTTGATGCAGCTGTTGCAGCAGGAATGGTTGCTTTTGAAACTTTCAAGCACTCTTCAATAGTTGAAAGATCAACAATGTTAAATAATATTGCAGATGCAATTGAAGCAAACTTAGAAAATTTAGCAATTGCTGAAACATTAGATAACGGTAAAGCAATTAGAGAAACACTTGCAGCTGATGTACCATTAGTAGTAGATCACTTTAGATATTTTGCATCTGTTATTAGAAGTGAATCAGGAGATGTTTCTGATTTAGATGAAAATACAATTTCTCAAGAAGTTTATGAGCCTTTAGGTGTTGTTGCTCAAATTATTCCATGGAACTTCCCATTATTAATGGCAGCATGGAAAATTGCACCTGCATTAGCAGCTGG
>NYWO01000069.1 GCA_002685075.1 Arcobacter sp. | reverse complement strand
TTGAATATTTTTAAAAAATACTCAAAAAAACAAACAATAAAGTAATGCCTAAAAGAATAGCTATTCATTTAAGCTATTCTTTATAGGATGGTTTAATGTATTTTATATTTGCTTTTTTATCTAACCTTGCATTCCTGCACTACTCATTCTTTTAGCACGTGCTACATTATGATTAGTTCTGGGAACTACAATTTCTTTTTGTTTTTCTTTTCTTCTTGGGTCTTTCTCAACAAAAATCTTTTTCTTTGTAAAAGGATCCATTTCTGTATAGTACATTACAGCTGAGTAAGTTCCTGGAGTTGGAATAAATACTTGTGCTTGCTCTGGATTCATTTTTAATTCATGTGTTGTAAACTGTTTTAAATCATGCATATGTTTTTCTTCACATCCTGGATGTGCAGCAATTAAATAATATGTTAAAAATTGTTTTTTCCCTGATTTTTTATTTAAATCATCATACATCTTTTTAAAATCAATCAGCGTTTGTTTCCCTGGTTTTCCCATATGGTGTAAAACTTCATCATTTGTATGTTCAGGTGCAACTTTCATTTGTCCAGAAATATGATGATCAACCATCTCTTTTAAGTAATCATGACCATGTTTCTTATCAGCTGTGATTAAATCATAACGTACACCTGAAGCTACAAAAGCTTTTTTAATTCCTGGTATTTGTCTTATATCTTTTAGTAATTGTATGTTTCTACTATGATCAACTTTCATAGTCCTACAAAGTCTATGCGCATCTACACATCTTTTATTGTCAACACAAGTTCCAAGCTTTTCTTTTTTCTTACACTCATAACCATACATATTAGCAGTTGGTCCCCCAACATCAGAAATGATTCCTTTAAAATCTTTTAATGTTGTAAAGTGCTTAGCTTCTTTTAAGATATTATCTTCACTTCTAGTACGTATTGTTCTACCTTGGTGAGCAGCAATAGCACAGAAATTACACTCACCCCAGCATCCATGATGTGTCATAATTGAGAATTTGATTGTTTCTAAACACTTAACCTTTCCATCTTTTGCATCATAAGGATGAGCATCTCTTTGGTAAGGGAAAGATGCGATTCTATCCATATCTTCTTCTTCCATATGGTCACTTGGTGGATTTTGTATTAAATATCTTGAATCAACACCTTGACATAATCCTTTTGAATATACCGGGTCATTATTGTCATAAAAAGTTTTGAAAAGATCTATATATTTCTCTTTTTCATCTAAACATTCTTGATGTGTTGGTATTTGAATATACTCTTCAACTGGTTCTTTTGAAATATAACAAAGTCCATTAATAGATCTTGGATCACCACCATCTCTTAGAGTATTTCCTAAATCAATAATAGCTTGCTCACCCATTCCATAAATCATATAATCAGCTTTAGAATCAAATAAAATAGGTTTTCTTAATTTATTAGACCAATAGTCATAATGTGTAAGTCTTCGCAAACTTGCTTCAATTCCACCTAATACAATAGGAACTGTACCTTTAAAGTATCTTCTAATTAAGTTAGTATACACCATAGTTGCCCTATCAGGACGTCTTTCATTTTTTCCACCTGGTGTATAATCATCAGAATTTCTAAACTTTTTAGTTGAAGTATAGTTTGAAACCATTGAATCAATGCTTCCACCACTTACTCCCCAAAAAAGTTTTGGCTCTCCTATTCTTTTAATATCAACATCTGAATTAACATCAGGTTGACCTATAATTCCAACTCTAAGACCTATATCTTCAAGTATTCTTCCTACAACTGCTATTCCCATAAAAGGAGAGTCTATATAAGCATCTCCTGTTATTAAAACAACATCAAGTTCATACCAACCTCTCTCATGCATTTCTTCTAAAGTTGTTGGTAAAAATTTATTTGGTTTATTTATATTGCTCATTGTAATTTCTTTATATTTAGATAGTATTTATTTTTGTATTGTGCCACAATACCATTTAATATTACACAATAAACTTCAAATTACCCTACTTTTTCACTTAAATTATCATCTATTTTTTTTATATCAAGTATCATTGCAACTTTTGAATTTACTCCATCTTTAATATCAACTAAACTTTTAACTAAAGTACCTGAACCTAAAAAATGATTTTCAATATGTTGAATTGAATCTTTTTTAGCAATTGAAATACTTTCAAGTGTTGAAACCAAGATACCAATACAATGTTCAATATTATCTTTATCATATTCAAAAAGTATAATATTATTTAGTTCCTCATCTAAAACTGGTTCATTTACAAAACTTCTAATATCTAAAACTGAAATTAATTTATTTTTATATAAAACCATACCTTTGAAAGGATTATCTTTATTCATATCAATTGATTCTTCTAATTCATCAATAACAAGTGATTCAATAACATTTTTTGCTTCAACTGCTAAAAACTTACTTCCAATATTAAAAGTAGCTAATTCTATGCTTTCTTCATCATAAGAGATTGTAGTATTTTGATTAGTAAATTTATCTTCATTTTTAGAAAGTAATTTACTTGATACATCTATATTTCCAATTTTAATAAATACAAAAGATAAAACATCATTTTTATAATCATCAATTCTACTTTTATACTCTCTATACCCTTGAGAACATCTAACACCAACGGCATAATAACATCCATCAAATTCTATAACTTCGCTATATTTATGTCCATTTTCAATACTAAAGAACTTATCATCAAGGTTTAAAAAACCTCCTACTTTAAAGTTCTCATTAGTAGAAGATATTATTTCTTTTGATCTATTAGCAAAGAAAGCAAAAACACCTTCTATTTTCTTATGATTTTTATCTCTTGGAAGAGTTTCATCTAACATTGAGTAAAATTGAGGCTTAGAATCAAAAACAATTGCAATACCTCCATTTATTTGCTTTTCATTTTTTAAAGACCTAATAGCACTACTATAAATATATGTAGATTCATTATTGTAAAGATTAGAATTTTCAAACTTTGATACACAATATTTAGAAGTATTAGAAAGAGTTAATGTTTGCTCAACCCAATCTTGTGTTAAAACTTTTCCTAATAAATAATCATCTTTAGGGTTTGAAATAGCAATTACTTTACCATTTTTATCAAAAACTAAAAGATTAGTATAAACAGTATATAAATCATTAATATACTTTAAAATTGAAGATATCTTTTGATTTTTATGATGTATTGAATCTAAATCATCAAAGGCTTCTCTAAAATAAGAAGTCAAAGCCCACCATCTACAGTCATTAGCTCTTTCATATAAGTTTCTATCCATTATATCAATAGCTAAAGAAGATAAGAACTCACTGTCTTTTAATATTGAACTTATAATAGTTTGATTTAAATTTGATAAAGAAGAGTTTGCTTTTATTCCTGTAATACCTATTTCATTAAGTAAGGATCTAGAAAATTCTCTATTTGATGAGTTTAATTTACTTTGTGAAATATTTCCATTCCAAATAACACGACTTAAGTTATCTTGAATAGTTTTACTATTTATAAAAACTTCTCTTAAATCTTTTGAAAAATGTTGCTCATTTTGCATCATTGACTCAATAATATTATCTTCAATATCTAAAGAGTTTAAATCATCACTTAAAAAAGCATACTCTAAAGGTATCATAATATGTCCGTACCATCTAAGACCTTTAAATCCTTGATAACCATTTGTTTTACAAGTTTTAGCAATATAATCTCTTCCTGCAAAAGTTACCATTTTATACTCTTCATCTAGAATAATAGGAAGTTTTGAACCTAAAGGAATATACTCTTTATCACTTGAAGCAATTACTATTCCATCTTCATCAAGTATTGTTAGAGCTTCTTTATTTTTAGTTTCAATTAAATTTTCGAAAATTCCTTTCATCTCATCAGTGAATCTAAAACATAAACATAAAACACCTAAGTCTTCTGAATTTCCATCATTTGATTGCGTAACTTTATATGAATAAACTAAACTTTTTTTATATTGTGGAATAAAATTATGGTATTTATATGTTTCGACATATTCATCACTTGTATTTAAAACTTTTTGCATAAAGTTATTATCTATTTTATCTACTTTAATATCATCATTTAAGCTAGCAAGAACTCTTCCATTTTTATTTGCTAATACAATATCAAAATAAACTGAATACTTAGATACATACTCCTTAAATCTATTTTGTATTTGTTTTCTTGCAAAAATACTTTCTTCATCATAATCAGATACATAAGATTTAATAAATGCTCTGATATCATCATCAGTTGCTAAGAAGCCAATATCAGCAGTTCTTTCAAAAAGGTTTCTATTTACAATATCAATAGCTACTTGTGATTTAAATTTCATTTCTTGCATAACTTTTTTAATAGTCTGTTCACTTAAGTGATTTAATAATGTAGAAGTAAGATTTAAAAAATTATCTTTCGTTTTGCCAATATCAATTTTTATATCACCTAATTGTCCAAGAAGTGCAAATATATCCCATGATGAGCTTAAACGGCCTAGTTCTTCACGGTATTTCTCAACATCTTCTATATGTTTTATTATTGGATAAATCTCTTTTTTTACATTTATCCCTTTATAATTTATAAGTTTTGATGGCATAATTATCTCCTAATATATGTATAAAATTATACATTTAAAAAAAGAAATAATTTTTTATTCTTGTATAAATAATAAACAGTATGATTAAATAATATACTTATTTATTTTTTGATTTAAAATTCTTGAGCGATTTTTGATAGATTAAAGAATAAAAGTTCTTCATAAAGATTATAACTTTTAATTAAAACATTTGAGTTACCTGACAAAGATTTTGCATAAGATATATTTTCTCTATTTTGAGTGAAAACAGCTTTGATTTCATTTTTTTGAATCTCTTTATGTAAAGGTTTAATTTCTGAAGCACTTAAAATTCTTTTCTTTTTTCTATAGACATTAATTTTAAATCTTTTAGCGAAATAATCAAAAGATTCATCAAATACATAAATATTGTAGATTGCACTTTGAGCTAGTTTACTTTTAATTTTTAAAAAAGATTCATCTAGTTCTTGTAAAAACTTTTCATAATTTACTTTATATTTATCTTTATTATAAGAATCAATTTTTACTAAAGCTACATAAATATTTTTTGCTACATCTCTTAATAAAAGTGGGTCAAGCCAAATATATGGATTATCTTTCCCTTCATTTTTTAATTTTTTAATATTCTTTGACATATCTACGCTATTTAACTCATTATTTGCTTTTAAAAATAGTTCTTCATATTTTTTTTCAATATCTAATGAAAAATTAAAATATGCCTTCGTATTTGCAAGTGATAAAGTTTCAGTATGAGTTAATTCAATAAGTTTATTCGAAAAACTATTTGAAATGGTTTTTATTCTAATATGATTTTGACCAATTTTTTTAATTATATGAGCTTCAAAAGGTAAAGTAGTAGTAACTTGATATTTTGAGAAAAGTAGTAGTGGAAATAGTAACAATAAAAGTTTATACATTACTATTTCCTTCTTCTAGATTATGAAAGTTGTTCTGTTTTTCTAATTCTTAAGCTTAAATCTTTTAACTGTTCTGCATCAACTGGTGATGGGGCACCTGTTAATAGACATTGAGCTTTTTGAGTTTTAGGGAATGCAATAACATCTCTAATTGAATCAGTTCCTGCAAGTAACATAATAAGTCTATCAAGACCCATAGCAAATCCACCATGAGATGGAGCACCATATTGAAGTGCGTCAAGTAAGAATCCAAATTTTTCTCTTTGTTCTTCTTCAGAAATCCCCATAAGTTCAAATACTTTTGATTGAATCTCTTCTTTATGAATTCTTATACTTCCTCCACCTAATTCCATACCGTTTAATACGATATCATAAGCAATTGATTCAATAGCCTCTAAATCAGAAGTATCTTCTAAAGATTTAGGCATTGTAAATGGATGATGAAGTGCTTTCATTTTACCATCTTCAACTTCAAACATTGGGAAATCAACAACCCATAAGAACTCGTAAGCATCTTCAGGAATAATATCCATTTGCTCTGCTAAGAAAAGTCTGAATCTTCCCATGTAATCCCATACAGTTTTCTTATCACCTGCTCCAAAGAATACAACATCTCCAACTTCAAGTTCAGTAGTTTTTACGATTTCTTCTAAATCAGCTTCTGAGAAGAATTTAGTTAAAGGACCTTTAAGACCATCTTCTTTCATTTGGAAGTAACCTAAACCTTTAGCTCCAAATTTTCTAACATAATCTTCAAAACCTTTCATTTGTCTTTTAGAGAATAAGTTATCTCCATTTGGACATTTTAAAGCTTTGATTCTATTGTTCTTTTTATCTTTTGCAATATCTGCAAAGATTTCATTTGTAGAGTTAGCAAAAATATCAATAACATCAACTAATGGCATATTAAATCTGATATCAGGTTTATCTGAACCATAAGTTTCCATTGCATCCCAATATCTCATTCTTGGGAATGTAGATGGAACTGGTTTACCACATTTTGTAAATACGTCTGTAATTACTTTTTCAGCTACTTTGATTACATCTTCTTGATTACAAAAAGACAGTTCAACATCTATTTGAGTAAATTCTGGCTGTCTATCAGCTCTTAAATCTTCATCTCTAAAACATTTTGCAATTTGGAAGTATTTGTCAAATCCAGATACCATTAATAATTGTTTAAATAATTGAGGTGATTGTGGAAGGGCATAAAACTCTCCACCATGAACTCTTGATGGTACTAAATAATCTCTTGCACCTTCTGGAGTAGATTTTGTTAAAATTGGAGTTTCAACATCTAAGAAACCTAATTCATCTAAAGTATTTCTAACTTGAATAGCTGCTTTTGATCTTAATTGGAAGATTTCAAATGATTTTTGAGATCTTAATTCTAAGAATCTATTTCTTAATTTAATTTCATCATTAACTTTTTCATCATTTAAATCAAATGGCATTGGCTTAGATTTATTTTCAATAGTTAATTCACTTAAAACAATCTCAATTTTTCCAGTAACTAAATTAGGATTTTCTAAGCCTTCACCTCTAGCTCTTACAGTTCCTTTACCTACTAAAACAAATTCATCTCTAACTGTTTCTGAAATAGGAAGAATAGCTGGATCAGCAACTAGCTGAACTAAGCCACCTTTATCTCTTAAATCAATAAATATAATTCCACCGTGATCTCTTCTACTGTTAACCCAACCTGCAACAGTAACTTCTTGTCCGATGCTTTCTTCAGTAACTTCTGTACAATAATGTGTTCTCAATTCAAACTCCATAAATATAAATATCCGCGATTTTATCTAAATCTTACTTAATTTCTAAAAATCCATAAGCTGTTGTTTTTAATAGTTTTGGTTCATACATTACTTGATTATCTTCAACTCTAGTTGTAATTAAACCTGAAATATTCTGATCATATAGATAATTTACTCCAACTAAAGTAGAATAATCAACCCAATTATAAAGAATATCAGAACCATAAGAAAGAACTGTATCTCTTAAAGTATCGTCAACACTATCAATAGAGCTTGCAAGAACTAAATTTGATCTATCTTTTTCTTGTGTTAATGTTAAAACTTTGGGATTATAATTAATTTGAGTTGATAGAATAACCTTAGGATATATACTATAAGCTCTTAATTGTGATAAAAGTATTGATGTTTTAACAATAGATGTATTTAAAAATAGTGTAGAGTTTTTAATTCTATAATCTTTTACAATACCTTTAAAGTAATTTCTTTTTTTCTTTATCTCTTTTACTACTTTTATATCAAAAAAAGTTGTATCATAAATAGTTTTTATTTTATTTGTTAAAAATGATTTTTCATAAAACATCGTATTATTTGTATTTGAATACTCAAATAATTTATTTACCTGATCTTTATATGAAATTGCTCCATAAATAAAGTTATTGTTATGACTTACTAAATTTTGTTTATTTGTTAAAGGTAAATATACTTTTAAATCACTTGTATCTGCACTATGTAAAAACTCAGTAACTCTAGGCGTAAACAATGCAATAACATTTGTAAATCCAGCTTCTTTAGCATCATAGAAAGCTTTTTGTATACTTTGTTCATCTTCAGATAAAGTATCAAATACTTTTAATTCATACTTGATTTTTTTATAATCAAAATATCCTAAAACAGTATTAATGGAAGATTTTGCATATTTAGCAACTATTTTTGAAGGGTAAATAATTGCAAGTTTCATTACTTCACTATTATCAATAATAGGCATTTCATCTTCTATAACTGGATCTTCAATTATAGGTTCAATCTCTTCTTCAATAGGCTTAATTACTTCTTCTTTTTCAATTGGGGTACCAATATCAGTTTTATCAGGAAGTTTAATTTCTACCTCTCGTTTAGTGCTACATCCAACAAAAAAGAATGTGATTAATAAAAAGGATAATAAATATTTCAATTTGATAACTCCAGTATATTTTTAATTCTAAGCATATCATAATATGCATCTTTTTTAGAAGATGGATTTCTAAGTAAATAGTTTGCAGAAAAAGTTGGAACTAATTTAATATTTCTATATAAACACTCTTTCCCTCTTGCTTGTGAAAACTTATCTTTCTCATTAAATAAATAAGAGTATGTATTCTCACCCAAAGATACTATTAGCTTTGGTTTTACAAGTTCAATTTGCTTTAATAAATACTCATTACAAGACTCTATATGTGATTTATTTAAACTATTTGAACTTTTACATTTTACTAATGTTGTTATATAAACATCTTCTTTTTTTATATTTAAAACATTTTCAATCATCTTTGCTAATAATTCCCCTGATTTTCCTGCATAAAAAAAGCCTAAATCATCTTCGCTATTTGATGGTTCATCACTTATAAACATAATATCAGCTTTAGGGTTTCCCATTCCAAATAAAACATTTTTTCTAGTTTTGCTTAACTCGCATAAATAACAGTTTTCTACATTTGATTTTAATGCAAAAATATTATCAGGTAGTTTCATATTTTTTATATCAGGGGGTAATAAATCTAAAGATTTATGAAAAGAATAACCCATTGATTTTTGTAAGTGTAAATTATATAAAAGTTTTTGTTTTACTAGTTTTGTCATAATAAATTGTACAAAAAACTTTCTTTTATGATTATTTGTTCCAATTATATGAACATATTTAAAATTATATTTGACTTTTGTTCCATTATTTTGTACAATTACTTCAAATCAAATCAGGATACATAATGACAGCACCTAGTTTAAGAAAATTAGAAGTTGATTTAAATGTAAATAAAACTACTTTGCATAATTGGAAAAAAAATCGTCCTAAGCTTTATGAATTCATTATAGAGTCGTATAAAGATAGAGAAATATTAAAAAAACATTTAGAATCAATGATTAAACAAAAAGAATTAATAGAAGAAGAAATCGATATTACTAAAAATAGAATAATTTAATATATAAACTTATGGAGTCATAGTTTTAATATGACTTTTTAAAAGCACGCGAAATATTTGAAACTACGGCTTCATAATTTTGTATATTAGTATTTGAAATTTTATATTGTGAGATTTTTAAATTATTAAATAAGAGATATAAATAAGGAAAGAATTCCTTATTTAAAAAAGATATAAATTATTTATATCTGTGAGTGATTCTACCTTTATCTAGTGAATAAGGTGTAATCTCTACTTTTACTTTATCGTTTGGTAAAATTTTAATATAATGCATTCTCATTTTTCCTGAGATATGACATAATACCATATGACCATTATCTAACTCTACTTTAAACATTGCATTTGGT
>NYWO01000068.1 GCA_002685075.1 Arcobacter sp. | reverse complement strand
TATGACACAATGAACGTAACACCAATGGCCTATGGCTTTGGAGCTCATGAAACAAAAGATTCAATTCAAGCAGGATTAGAAGTAATAGATTTTGAAGAAGTAAGTAAAAGAATATTAGTTATAGGAAGATAGATCTTCTAAACAAAATAATATATAAAAGCAGTAGATTAAACCTACTACTTTTAAAATTTTTATAAATCTTGCTCAATAACTCTTTTAAATTTATTGAAGTAAACATCAGATGCAGCATCTAACTCTTTATAAATATCATTAATAGAAATTTTATCACCTTGAACTAAACCTAATTTAGAACAATGGATATCTTTAGTATTTGCTAATTTTTCAAAGGCAGCACAATTTTCAGGTTTAACTTCTACAATTGCTCTACTTAATGATTCAGAGAAAATATCTCTTGATTCATTTAATGAAATACCAGCTTCAATTCCAATATTTCCAACAACTGCCATTTTAGCTAGTGCAATTGCAATTCCACCAACATTAACATCTTTTGCAGCTTCTAATAATGAAGCTTTATTTGCTTCAATTACAGTATCCCATAATTTTAATTCATTAGCATAATTTACTTCAGGATGTGATCCAGCAACTACAGAATACATTTTTTTCATATATAAAGATCCACCAAATTCACTTTGAGTATCTCCTAAAATATATAAAACATTTCCTTCATTTTGAACACAAGAAGGTAAAACTTTATTTGCATCATCATTTACTCCAACCATTGCAATTGAAGGAGTTGGGAAAACACCAACACCATTTGTTTCATTGTATAAAGAAACATTTCCACCAATTACAGGAGTATTTAATTCTTTACAAGCTGTTTTAATTCCTTCACAAGCTTGAGCAAATTGCCACATAACTTCTGGATTTTCTGGGTTACCAAAGTTAAGACAATCAGTAATAGCTTTTGGAGTTGCTCCACTCATAGCAACATTTCTTCCTGATTCCATAACAGCAGCAGCTGATCCTAATTCAGGGTTAATGTAGCAAAGTCTTGTATTACAATCAGCAGACATCGCTAAAGCTTTACCTGTTTCTTTAATTCTAATTGAAGAACCATCTAAGCTTCCTGGTCCTTTAATAGTATTAGTTTGAACCATTGAATCATATTGAGAGTAAACCCATGATTTATCAACAACTTCCATATCAGAGAATAAATCATCAAAAGCAGATTGGTTTGATATTTCTTTATCTAAAGCAATATCTTCTAAACCTTCTAAATATACAGGTTTTGCAACTGGTCTATCTAAAATAGGAGCTTGTTCAGATACAGGTTGAACTGGTACTTCAGCACATTTTTCACCATGCCAGAATAGTTCCATATTTCCAGTATCAGTTACTTCACCAATAACTGCAACATCTAATTCCCATTTTTCAAAAATATCAATAATTTTTTGCTCATAGCCTTTTTTAGCACAAATAAGCATTCTTTCTTGAGATTCTGAAAGCATAAAGTCATAAGGAGTCATTCCTTCTTCTCTTGCTGGAACTTTATCTAAATGCATAATCATTCCAGATTCACTTCTACCTGCCATTTCAAATGATGATGAAGTAAGACCAGCAGCACCCATATCTTGAATACCAATAATTGCGTCTTCTTTAAATAATTCTAAACAAGCTTCTAAAAGTAACTTTTCAGTAAAAGGATCTCCAACTTGTACAGTCGGTCTTTTTGATTCATTATCTTCTGTAAAAGATGCTGATGACATAACCGCACCACCAAGACCATCACGACCAGTTTTAGAACCAACATACATTACTGGATTTCCAACACCTTCTGCAAGTCCTAAAAAGATTTCATCAGATTTTGCAAGTCCTAAAGTGAATGCATTTACAAGATTGTTTCCAGCATAACACTCTTCAAATGTAGTTTCACCACCAATAGTAGGAACTCCCATACAGTTACCGTATCCACCAATACCAGCAACAACGCCTCTTAATAAAAATCTGTGTTTTTGTGCAGTTTCAGAATCACCTTCAATTCCAGCAAATCTAATTGAATTCATATTTGCTATTGGTCTTGCACCCATTGTAAATACATCTCTTAAGATACCACCAACACCAGTTGCAGCACCTTGGTAAGGTTCAATAAATGAAGGATGATTGTGAGATTCCATTTTAAATACAGCAGCATATCCATCACCAATGTCAATAACACCAGCGTTTTCACCTGGACCTTGGATTACCCAAGGAGCTTTAGTTGGGAAACCATTTAAGTATTTTTTACTTGATTTGTATGAACAATGTTCAGACCACATAGCAGAGAAGATACCAATTTCTACGTAGTTTGGTTCTCTTCCTAAAATTTCTTTGATATTATCTAATTCTTCAAGTGTTAAAGAGTGAGCTAATGCCATCTCTTCTAAGTTCATGTCTTTTTTTTGCATCTTTAGCCTTAAATATGGTTGTTATAGTTAGGGCGATTATATCAAAAAAAGAGTTAAATTTACTTTTAATCTTCAGTTAAAATTTTAACTTCATTATTTACTATTTCTAAAAATAGTTCTTTTTTCCCTTTAAAATCAACTGTGGGACTCTTATAAATTTGATCCATAATTATTTTAAACATTCTTTTATTTAATGAATTTGGATAAGGACTTATATTGATATTTGAGAAATGGATTCTTTTTCTTTCTTTTTTCCCAAAAATTCTTTTTTTATATTTAGAAAACTTTTTAAAATCACTTCCATCATACTTTTTAAATTCAGGGGAATAGTATTTTAAGTACTTATCAATATCAGATCTTTTCCAAGAATCTTTCCAATTATAAATAGAACTAAGAACTAATGAGATTTCTTCTTTTTTTGCTTTTTGGAATTCATCTTCACTTGTTAGTAAAATTGCATTTTCTAAATCTATGTTTTTCTCTAATTTTTCTAGTTCTGGGTTATCTAATGCTATACAACCTCTTGTATATTTTTCTCTTTCATCATTTTCTAAAGGCATTCCATGAATCCAAATACCATAACCTTTTTTATCTAATGACTTATCAAAAGTATTTGGATAAGAAGTAACTAAAGCAAAAGGACCATAAAATTGATCAAGTTTTGTTTTTTTACTAGTTAAATCATAAACACCTTCAGGTGTTCTTTTATCACCCTCTAAATATTTATCACCCTCTTTTTCTCCAACAATTACATTATTTTTTGTAACTAATGTTGTTTGATAATCATTTATTTTGTATAAAGCTAATTCAGATCTTTTTTTTTGTGTTAATAAAATATATTTTTTAGTTTCATAGTAACCTAGTTCTACATTTTTATTTTTTAAATAATTATTCCAATATTCTTTATTTTTTAAACTTTCTTCAAGTTTTTGTTCAACAGCTGAAAGCCCTTGTAATCTATATAAATTTACTAAATCATTTGCAAAAATGTTAATAACCATACATAATAAAATTATGATTTTATTCAATTGCATCTCCATATTATTTTTTAAGTTGCGTAATTGTATAATAAACGTTCTAATTTCTAAATAAAAGCGAATTTAACAGTGAAAAAAATCTTAATAAGTATTATTTTATTTTTAAACTTTCTGCATTCAGCAGAAGTACAAGAATTACCATGGCCTAAAGGAATGAGCTTTCTAAGTTTCTTAGAAAAATATTCTATTCCTCAAAAATTGTATTTTGATCTTGAAAAAGAAGATAAAGAGCTATGTTCTGAAATTGTTGCAGATAAAATATTTTTTCTTTACACAGAAGATAATGGTGACTTTAATCAAGTTTTAATTCCTGTATCAGAAGATATTCAAATACATATGTATAAAGATAGTAAAGGAGAAGTTAACTTTCAAACTTTACCAATTAATTACAAAGAATACTCAGAGTCAATTGCTATTCCTATTACAGTTTCAGTTTCACATGACATTCAAAAAGCAACAGGAGATGTTACTCTAGCCATACAATTAAAATCTTTATTCAAAGGTGTAGTTGATTTTAGAAAAATGCAAAAAGGTGACTTTATTGCATTAAAATATACAAAAAAAAGTCTTTTAGGACGTTCACATGGATTGCCTGAGTTAAGTGCAGCTATGGTTGAAATTAGAGGTAAAAAACACTATAGAATTAAAAATAAAAAAGATGATAAATATTATGATGAAAAGGGAAAGGGTTTTTCAAAAACTTTTTTCTTTAAAATACCACTAACTTATAAAAGAATTTCAAGTGTATTTACAAAAAAAAGATGGCATCCTGTATTAAAAAGATATAGAGCTCATTTAGGAACAGACTTCGCAGCTCCAACAGGAAGGAAAATCTATGCAGCAGGTGATGGAAGAGTAGAGTTTAAAGGAAGAAGAGGTGGTTATGGTAATACAATTATCATAAATCATGGAAATGGATATAAAACTTTATATGCACATCAACATGGCTTTAGAAAAGGTTTAAAAAGAGGTCAAAGAGTTAAAAAAGGTCAGCATATTGGTTATGTTGGAAGTACAGGACTTAGTTCTGGTCCTCACTTACACCTTGGACTTTACAAAAATGGAAAAGCTGTAGATCCATTAAAAGTTATAAAACGTCCAAAAACTATTGGCTTAGAGAAAAAATATAGAGCAACTTTTCTAGCTAATTCAAAAAAAATTGTAAAAGTATTTGAATCAGAAATGAAAAGTGAAAATAGAAGACAAGCAACAAAACTAGATAGAATTACATATAAAAGCGAAATAAAAAAAATATAAGGATTATAGCTTATGCCTCAAGACGAAATTATAAAAGAACCTAAAAAACTTTTAGAAGAGCTTGAGAACTTACATCCAAGTGATATTGCAAATAGCCTTAAAAAGATTGAGAAAAATAGTGAAGAAGATTTCTTCGTTGTACTTAAAAAATTACCTGATGATATACTAGGAGAAGTATTACTAGAACTTCCTGACAACTTAAGAGAAGATGCTTATTCTGAACTTACAATTAAACAACTAACAGATGCAGTAGATGAACTTGAATCTGATGACCAAACAGATATTATCCAAGAACTTGAAGAACATGATGTTGAAAAAGCAAAAGAAATTTATGATGGTTTAGAAGTAGAAGACCAAAAAGAGATTGACTGGCTTAAAACATATGAAGAAGATCAAGCTGGTTCATATATGCAAACTGAGCTTTTCTCAGCTAACTTAAAAGAGACTATTAAACAATCACTTGATAGATTAACAGATGGTAAAGCAAGTGATGAATTAGAAAATATTCATCAAGTATTTATTATTAACGATGATAAAAAACTAATTGCATCAATTTTACTAGAAGATTTAATTATTATTGATTTTAAAAAAACTTATCAAGAAGTTTTAGATGAATATGATGATAATAAGTTCAAACCCTTTGTTGTTCAAGATAAAGATGATATAGATGATGTTGCAAAAAAGTTTGAGAAATATGATTTAAATGTTGTAGCTGTTATTGGATATCAAGATATGCTTATGGGAAGAATTACATCAGATGATATTTTAGATGTGATTGAAGAAAATGCAACAGAACAAATGTATCAATTAGCTGGGGTTAATGATGATTTTGAGCATGAAGATAATCTTTTAGCAACTGCAAAAAAAAGAGCAATGTGGTTATTTCTAAATTTAGGAACTGCGATTTTAGCTTCTTTAGTTATTGGAATTTTCGATGAGACTATTCAATCTTATGTGGCACTAGCAATTTTAATGCCTATTGTTGCATCAATGGGTGGAAATGCTGGAACTCAAACACTAGCAGTAATGGTTAGACAATTGGCATTAGGAGATATTGAGTTAGAGCACTCAAAAGATGCAGTAAAAAAAGAGGTTATTATTTCTTTAGTAAATGGTTTATTATTTGCAATAATTATGGGAGTAATTGCTTGGCTTTGGTTTGATGAAAAGTTACTTGGACTTGTAATTGGAATGTCTATGATTTTAAATCTATTTGCGGCAGGTTTCTTTGGAGCTTCTATTCCATTACTACTTAAAAAGTTTGATATAGACCCTGCTATTGGAAGTACTGTATTATTAACAACAGTAACAGATATTGTTGGTTTCTTTAGTTTTTTAATGCTTGCAAAAGTTATTCTATTATAAATAAAAACTAAGAAAATTTCTTAGTTTTTATTTACGTAAAGAAGAAGAAACTATAGATAAAAACTCATCTTTAGTTTTTTTATTTGATTTAAATAGACCTCTTAAAGCAGAAGTAACTGTAGTTGAAGAAATCTTTTGAACTCCTCTCATTTCCATACACATATGTCTTGCATCTACAATAACAGCAACACCTTTTGGTTGTAAATGCTCATTTAAAGCATCACAAATTTGTTCTGTTAATTGCTCTTGAATTTGTAAACGTCTTGCAAATACATCTACAACTCTAGGGATTTTAGAAAGTCCTACAACTTTTCCATTTGGAATATAAGCAACATGAACTTTTCCAATAATTGGCAACATATGATGTTCACACTGAGAATAAAACTCTATATCTTTTACTACAACCATTTCATCATTTGTAGATGTAAATAAAGCTTTTTGTAAAATCTCTTTTGGGTCTTGATTGTAACCACTGCACATAAACTCAAATGCTTTTCTAACACGACTAGGAGTATCAAGTAAACCTTCTCTACTTGGATCTTCACCCACATGCTCAAGCATTTTTTTAATAGAATTCTCAAACTCTATATTCTTATCCATTAAATATTTCCTTTAAACTTTTATGATATTTCCCATATCCCAAATTGGCATAAATACTGCAAGTACAATCCAAAGAATTAAACTCATTATACCAAGTAAGAAAAATGGCTCAATCAAAGCTGTTAATAAATTAATTTTATCGTTAAATCTATTTTTATATATTTTCTTTATCTCATAAACAGTAACATCCAATGAATTAGATACTTCACCTGTATTAATCAGATTTAAAGTAATATCATCAAATATTTCTGTTTCCAAAAAAGCGAAACTTATACTTTTACCATTTTGTAGTAAATTATCAATAATTGACATTTTATCTAAAAGGTATTTATTTTTAATTAAAACTTTTGAAGAGATTAATGACTTATGAAATTCATATTTAGATTTTAGCATAATATCTAAGAACAAAAATAGCTTATATAGCTGCATATTAAGATAGATATCTTTTATTAAAAAAATATTATTAATTAAAATTTTATGAATAAAATATTCGAAATTATAATCTTTTTTATAAAAAAAGAGAAATAAACTACATAAAAAAATCAAAAGAAGTAAAATTATAATTAAGTAATTTTCAAATAAATATTGAACATTTAAAAGCATTTGAGTAGCAAAGGGAAGCTCCGTATTTGTTTGTTCAAAAATGGTTTTAAATTTTGGTATTACAAAATAAAAAATTGAAATAAGTGAAAAGAAAAAACTTATTATTAAAATAATTGGATAAGTAATTGATTTAATAAAACTCCTTTTTATTTCATATGATTCAATAAGTAATTCTGATAAAGCCTTTACATTTGCAACTATATTTCCACTATTTTGTGAGATATCTAAAAAAGAGCCTACTAAATAATTAATCTTGTATTTTGATAACTCATTAGAAACTTTTTGAGAACTTGAGAATGAGTATTTCAAAGTTTCTAAAAACTCTATGACTATTTTATCTTTTCTATTTTTAATTAAAATATCCAAAGCATCACTTAGTGTTATATTTGATTCTAACATCAAGTTTAATTCATAAAATATATTGATTAAAACTTTTTCTTTTATTATCTTCTTTCCTTGAAACAAAGTTCTTGTATCAAATTTTTTTATCTCTTTTATATTTAAGATATTAGAAGGTAGTTTTTCTTTTAATATATCATTTGTTTCAACTAAAACAGTTTTAATTCCATTATTACTTTGGTATTGTACTTTATATTTTTTCATTAAAAATTTACCACTTTTAAAACTTCTTCAATTGATGTGATTTTTAAAGAAACTTTCTCTTTTCCATCATCAAGTATTGTTTTAAACTCAATAGTTTTCAAATATTTTTTTATTACATTTATATCTTCTTTTTTAAATATCATTGAAGATATTTTCTCATCTATAAACATAGCTTCAGCAATACATGTCCTATCATAATATTTTGTATAATTACACATTTCACAGCCTTTGGCTTTACAGAATTTACAATAATTTAAGATAAGTCTTTGAGAAAGAATAAGTTTTAAACTAGAAGAGATTAAAAAAGGATCTGCATCTAAATCCATAAGTCTTGAGATTGTTTCAACACTGTTATTTGAATGTATACTAGCTAGAACTAAATGTCCAGTAAGAGAAGCTTGTAATGCAATATCAAGTGAGAGTTTATCTCTAATCTCACCTATAAATATAATATCAGGATCTTGTCTCAGAATATTTCGTAAAATCACTTCAAAACTTAAACCTATTTTATTATTTACTGCTATTTGAGAGATTGAATCTATTTTATACTCAACTGGATCTTCAACAGTTACTATTTTCTTTTCACTTGAATTTAATTCTTGTAAAATAGAGTATAAAGTTGTAGTCTTACCTGCTCCAGTAGGTCCTGTAACAAGTATTAGCCCTTGTGTTAAATTTAAAGATTTTTTTAAAATTGAGTAAATATTTGATGATAATCCTAAATCTTCAATACTTTTATTTATATTTTTCTTATCAAGTATTCTAATTACAATCGATTCAGACTCAATTGTAGGCATTGTAGATACTCTAAAATCATAAGTTTCATTCTTTATAAAAACTGAAAACCTTGAATCTTGAGGTAATCTTGTTTGAGTTATATCTATATTCGAAATAAGTTTTATATATGAAGAAAGAATTTTTAATAATTTTAGAGAAAAAGAAAAAAATGTTTTTAGTTTTCCATCAACTCTAAATCTAAATAAAACTTGATTATCATACTGTTCAATATGAATATCACTTGTTCTTGTTTGAATAGAGAATTTTATTAATAAATGAAGGAATTTTTCAACAGACTTCTCTTCATCTTTTTTCAAAGAAATAATGCTTTTTGCATTTTTAAATAAATCTATTTTTATATCTAAAAAACTAAGAAGAAAAAGTAAATCATTACTATTAGTTTCTGTATATTTTAATACTTTATTAAAATCATTATTTACACTATTTAAACTTGAGTCTTTACAAATTAGTAAATCTAAGGAAATATCATCTTCTTTTATAGGAATAATTTTATTTTTAAAAAAATATTCTTTCTCATAAACATCAAATAAATCATAATCAATCAGTATATTATTTATATTATTCATCTTTAATTATCCTTAAGTTTATATTTTTCTCTTTATAGTTTAAAACAACTAAGTTTTTTTCTATTTTTAAAATTTTGTACTTTCCTATTTTTTCATCTAATGAATACCATTTATTATTTACTAAAACATGATTTGAGATAATTGCTTTTAATTTAAACTTATCTTTTCTTTTTTTCTTCTGTATTTGTGTATTTACTATCTTTTCTTTTATATAATATTTTTTAAACTCACTATTAATTTGAAATGTATATTGATTTTTCTTTACTGTTTTCTCTATAATTAAAGAGTTAATTTTAGAGAAATTATTAATATGTTCAATCTTTATGATTAATTTATTAATTTTTTCTAATGAAGTTTTTCCTATAATTGAGAGTTTATTTTTATTATAATTTATAGAATCAATCTTAATTTTTTCAAGTAAACAAAAAGCTTCAATATCTTTTATCAACTTTAAGTAAGAACCATTAAACTTCTTAGTTAATAAACTATTTATTGTATTTAGATTATTGATATTAATACTTTCAGACTCATTCTTTTCGATGAAATAAAAATAAAAATATATACAAAAAAGTGGTAAGACAAAAAGTTGTAGTTTTACTTTAGCTTTACTTTCTAAGAAGCTACTTTCAATTTGGTTTAACATTAATTATACCTATAAATATATTTTCAGTATCAATTTTTTCAATACTATTTCCTAGTAAACTACTTTGATATTCATCTAAAAATAAGTAAATGCTCTCTTTGTTTTTTGTACTTAATTTTATATTCATAACTTCAATTTTGTAATCAAATGAAAGAATTTTTAAGTTAAATTTATTTGCAGTACTAATTAACCTTTTATATTCAATTTTAAAAGGCTTAAATTTTAGCATTTTTGAGATCTTTAAATGCTCAGCCTTTATATTTTCTATCTTTTCAAATTTCTTTCTTTCTAAAATTTTACTTTTATACATATCATAAGTTACCGCACTACAAATACAAATAAATAAATACGTAAGAAAAAAAAGAAAGCTTTTATTACTTTTTTTATTTATATTAGTAAAAATTAGTTTTTTATTTTTTACACTTTCTTCAAGTTTATGCAAGAAAGAATCACTTATTTCATAAATATCTGAAATTGTGATATTAAAACTCTTTTTTATAAAGTTAAGTAATTCATCTTCTGAATATTCTTGATTTAATACCTGATATGCATAAAGTTTAGAGTTTTTATATATTACAAAAAAGCTATTTGATACATAAAGATTGAAGCTATTTAGATTCTTATTACTTGACTCTTTAGGAACTTCTTCATAAAAAAGTTCAATTATCATATATTTAAAAGTATTTGCAAAAACAAAGAATTGGTATTGTTTTGAATGTACTAAATAATTAGAATAAATTATGTCTGTAGAAGAATAATCTATATTATTAAGATCTAAGGAGGTATGAATAAAGTTTAAAAGATTTTTCTTTTTAATCTCTTCAGAAACATCAACAATTAAACTTTTTATATCTGAAGTTAAAGCAATATCTTTCATAGAAAACCATTTTAATAATATTTTTATAAACTTTATAATAATTTTAAAAGATATATGTTAAGGTTTTATATTAATATATTTTCTTAAGTTTAAATCTAAAGAGAAAGTTCTCTTTAGAATGTTACGTCATAACCAAGCTCTTTAAGACCTTGCTTATCTTTAGTCCAACCTTTCTTAATAGAAACAAAAAGTTCTAAGAAACATTTTCTTCCTGTAAGTTTTTCTATTTTTAATCTTGCATCTCTACCAATTCTCTTAATAGCATCAGCATTTTTCCCAATAATCATACCCTTTTGTGTTCCTTTTTGAACAATAATAGTAGCTTTGATTACATCAATTTTTGGCTTTTCTTCTACTTTATTTATTAAAACATCAGTTTCATATGGAATTTCATCTGAAATATTTTCAAAAATTGATTCTCTAATAAATTCTTTAAAGATATCTCTCATATGTTCAGTTGTTAAAATTTCTGGATCAAATAAATAAGGATGTTCAGGTAAGTGCTTAACAACATCATCTAAAATATTTGCATGAGTTGTTGCTTTTTTAATAGATACAGGGATAATAGATTGATATTTATCAGCATGAATTTCATACTCTTTCATTTTTGCTAAAACTTCTTCATTTGATACATTGTCAATTTTAGTAAGCAGTAAAATATGATTTATATTTTTTTTATTTTTTACTAAAAAATCTTCATAATGTGTTAACTTGTCAGTAATCGGTGCTAAAAATAAAATTAAATCACAATCACCCATAGCTTTTAAGGCTTCATCTAACATAAACTTATTTATAAGTTTTTCTGTTTCATGAATTCCTGGTGTATCAACAAATACAATTTGATCATCTTCATGCATTACAATAATATTTGATCTTTTTCTTGTAGCATTCGCTTTATGTGAAACCATTGCAATTTTTTCACCAACTAGCCAGTTTAATAACGAACTTTTTCCAGCATTAGGTCGTCCTACTACTGATACATAACCACATTTAGTCATTAATTCTCCTCAAGCTTTAAAG
>NYWO01000067.1 GCA_002685075.1 Arcobacter sp. | reverse complement strand
TTTAAAGAAATCTTTTAACTCTTTTTTACCAACTAAACCTTCTCTTGCAAAAAGCATTACAAAAATTAAAATAAGTGAGAATACAACCATTCTCATACCTGGTGTTCCATCTGTTTCTATTCCCATAAAACTCATAGGTTCATCTAAGAATCTCATATATTCTAATCCTGCCATTACAAAGATAGTTCCTAAGATAGCACCTGTTGTACTTCCTAAACCACCTAATACAATAATGATAAGTAATTGGAATGTTAAGAAGAATGTAAATAAATCTGGACTAATACTTGTTAATAAAGAAGCTAGTAATCCTCCACCAACACCTTCAAAAAAAGCAGAAGTGGTAAAGGCATAAGTTTTAATTTTAAATGTATTAACACCCATTGCAGTTGCTGCATCTTCATCATCTCTAACTGCTTTCATAGCCCGTCCGTATTTTGAATAGATGATATTTAAAATAGCAAGTACAGTAAAGATTGCTATTCCACCTGTCCAATATAGGTTTGAATATTCTGGAATGTCATTTATACCTAAAGAACCATTTGTAATTTGAGGATTATTAATAGCTAAAATTTTAATAATAAAACCAAAACCTAAAGTTACAATTGCAAGATAATCTCCTCTAACTCTAAATACAGGGAAAGATAGAGACAAAGCAACAAGTGCAGAAATAATACCAGCAAATAGTAAAGCCCAAGCAAACTCTGCTTGCATAGCTAAAATCCAAGCGGAAGGATCTTCAATATCATATTGATAAAGCATTGTATCTGCATCTACAATTAATATAGCCGTAACATAAGCACCAATTGCAACAAATCCATTTGGTTCAAGTGAGAACTGACCAGTAATACCATTAATTAAGTTATATGAAACAGCAAGAATAATAAAAATTGCAACATTATTTATAATTCTAATTGTATATTCATCAAATGTATTTTGAGCAAACCATGTAAACCAAATAGCAGTTACAATAATAGCAAGATTAATTAATCTTTGATTAGTAAATATTTTATCTTCAATCATAATTAGAACCTACTCTTTTCAAGGTCTTCACCCATAATTCCAGTTGGTTTAAAAATTAATACAAAAATTAATAAAATAAATGCAAAAGCATCTTTATAACCACCAAGTTCTGGCCAAAATGCAATAAATACAACTTCTGTAAATCCAATAATAAACCCACCAATAACAGCACCAGTTACAGAACCTATACCACCAACAACAGCAGCAGCAAAAGCTTTAAGTCCTACTAAAACTCCCATCATAGGTTCAACACTAGGATAATTAATAGCCCAAAATAAACCCCCAACAGCTGCAAGTGCAGACCCTAAAGCAAATACAATTGCAATAATTCTATTTCCATCAATACCCATTAAGTTTACTGTTTTAATATCAAAAGAAAGTGCTCGAATTGCCATACCATACTTTGTTCTATAAAGAACGTATAAAATTCCAAGTAATAAAATTAAAGTTACAATTGGAACTGTAATAGACGCAACAGAGAAAACTACACCAGAAACATCAAATATTTTTTCCATATATTCAGGAACAGGAAAAGATCTTGGAGTTCCACCTGCAAATACTGTAAATGTATTTTCTAAAAAGAAAGAAATACCAATTGCAGTAATAAGTAGTGAGATTTTTGGAGCTTCTCTTAAAGGTTTATAAGCAATCTTATCCATTAAAACACCAAGCAATGCTGCTATTGTAACTGATAACATCATAGTTACAGGGAAGCTTAGCTCAAATACTGCCATAAATGTATAACCTAAAAAGGCACCTACCATCATAATATCACCATGGGCAAAGTTTATAAGCCTAAGTACTCCATATACCATTGTATAACCGATTGCAATAAGAGCATACATACTACCCAAACTAAAACCGTTTACCATCTGTTGCATAAACGTTAATATATCCATTAAATCTCCTGATTTTTTTAAAAACTGTCACTATTCACACTAATAAAAGTAAGTTTTTTACTTTTATTAATACAAAAAAAAAGCCTAGTAATTGCTTACTAGACTTTTTGAATTTACTTATTAATTACGGATTAACTGTAGCTTTAAATCCAGCTTTACCATTTTTAATTTCTTTGATAACAGCAGATCTTGTCGCGTTACCTTCTTTATTAATAGAAATTTTTCCTGAAACACCATCAAAGTCAGTTGTTTTTTTGATTTGCTCATTAATACAAATTGAATTTGTTGGGTCTTCACATCTATTCATTGCATCAATTAAAATATTATATGTATCTGCACCTAATGCTGTAAATGAATTCATTTCTTTATTTCCAGTCTCTTTTTCATGGAAAGCTACGAAATCAGCAGAAGTTTTTGATGGAGGATTTGCATAATCAAAAAAGTCAGTAAACATATATCCTTCAACTGAATCTCCACCTAAATCAATAAATGTTTGGTTTGCAACACCATCTCCACTAAACATAGGTTTATTTAAACCTAATTGTTTAGATTGTCTAGTAATCATAGAAGCTTCTGGGTGGTATAAAGGTAGGAACATAAAGTCTGGATTAATTTGTTTAATTTGAGAAACCACTGCTTTAAAGTCTTTATCACCTGAAGTTACTTTAATTTTCTTAACAATTTTTCCACCCTTAGCTTTGAAAGCTTTTTGGAATGCTTTTGAAAGTCCTAAAGAATAAACTTGTGCTTGATCAATAATAACAACTGCAGTTTTATATCCAGATTCAATTGCATAGTTTGCAACAACTTCACCTTGGAAACTATCAGTGAAACAAACTCTGTTCGCAAAAGTTCTTCTAGCTGTTAATTTATCATTTGTAGCAACAGATGCAATAACTGGAATTTTTTTCTTATCAGCAATTGCAATTGCTTGAGCTGTGTTTGTAGAAGTTAATGCACCTAAAACAGCAACAACTTTATCAGAAGAAATAAGTCTAGTTGTAGCATTTGCAGTTTCAACTTTATCACCTTTATTATCTAATAATACGATTTTAATCGTATCACCATTTTTAAGTGTTGGTTGTTGCTTATGAGCTAATTCTAAACCTAAGTGTGTTACTTGACCATAAGCTGCTAATGGTCCAGACATTGGCATAACAGCACCTACTTTAATCTCTTTTGCTGCTACTACACTGCACGTTAATGCAGAAGCAATAGCTAAACTTAATATTTTTTTCATTGATTCTCCTTTTGTTCGAATTACGATAACATAATATTATGTAAAAGTTATGTAAAAACAGCTTATTCCTACATATTATATACATAAAAATTACGATTATAATTCATAAAGCAATTATTTGCTTGTATTTCTATATATTTTATCAGAAATTTTTATTCTAAAATATTCTTAAGTAAACAAAAACTACACAATATTTTAATATTATAAAGAATAAAGGATAAGATATGAACAAATATATAATAATAGTAGCTATTGGCTTATTAGCTTTTATTTCTACAAATTTTTCTAAAGAGATTGTAGTACCTAAAGATAAGAATATTGATTATACAAATACGAAAAAAGCATATTTTGCAGGTGGCTGTTTTTGGGGAGTTGAATACTTACTTGAGAAACAAAAAGGTGTAAAAGATGTAATTAGTGGTTATATGGGTGGAAGTGTTGAAAATCCTAGTTATTACGGTGTAGTAAAAGGCAATACAGGACATGTAGAAACTGTAGAAGTTATATATAATCCTGATGAAATATCATATGAAAGTTTAACAAAACTATTTTTTGAAATACATGACCCAACTCAAAAAGATGGACAAGGTCCTGATATTGGAAGTCAATACTTATCTGTAATCTTTTATGGAAATGAAAATGAGAAAAAAACAAGTGAAAAATTGATAAAAATTCTTGAATCAAAAAGTTATGATGTAGCAACAACTTTAAAACCACACTCACCTTTTTATGCAGCAGAAGGTTATCATCAAAACTATTATCTAAGAACTGGAAAAACTCCTTATTGTCATGTTTATAAAAAAATCTTTGACTAATTTTAGTCAAAGATTTAAACAATACTTCAATATACTTCGCAAATGACTAATATAAAAAAACTTACAATCTTTACACTTTTACTTCTAGCAATGACGACAAGTATGTCAAACGTAGCAATAGTTACAGCTTTACCTCATCTAAAAGATCATTTTACAACTGTTGAAAATATTGAGTTTTACTCTCGATTAATGCTTACTATTCCTTCTTTTGTTATTGCAACTTTAGCTCCTATTTTAGGACATATAATATTTAAGTATGGTAAAAAAAGGTCTGTTGTTATTGCACTTATTGTTTTCTCTATTTCCGGAAGTGCTGGTTTGTATTTACAAACACTTGAAATGCTTCTTTTCTCACGTGCTATTTTTGGAATAGCAGTTGCTACACTTATGATTGTATCAACTTCACTTATTGGAGATTATTTTAAAACTGAGCATAGACATAAATTTATGGGATACCAAAGTGCTTTTATGGCTTTAGGTGGTGTTGTCTTTGTAATAGGAGGTGGTGTTTTATCAGATATTAACTGGCGTTACTCCTTTGGTATTTATCTAATTGGTTTTATTCTTCTACCTTTTGTATTAACACAAATCAAAGAAGTAATAGTAAATGACAATACTAGTGAGGAAATAGAAGTTGATTCAAATATGTACTTTATATATTTTCTTGCGTTTTTTTATATGCTAATCTTTTTTATCTTGCCAACACAAATACCTTTTTTGTTAATAGAAAAGTTTAATGCAAGTGGCAGTTTTGCAGGGACTATTATCGCTCTTGCTTTTGTATCTAATGCTTTTGGAGCAATTACCTTTTCTAAGATAAAAAATAAGTTTTCCTACTCTAGTATATATCTGATAGGATTATTTATAATTGCTATTGGGTTTGCAGGAGTTGGATTAGTAAATAATACTTATCTATTTTATATAACAAGCCCTATTCTAGGTTTTGGTGGTGGTATTATGATGACAAATATAACTGCTTGGATGTTAAGTAAAACTAGTATTAAAAAAAGAGTTAAAACATCTGGGTATTTTACCTCAGCTATTTTCTTAGGTCAGTTTAGTTCACCTATAGTATTTCATCCGCTTGTTTCACATCTTAGCGTTCAAAGCTTTTTCTTTACTATAGGTATTTCTTTGTTTGTGATTATTACATTAATCTTAATATATATGAAAATAAAATAGAATTCTAAATTCTGTTTTATTCTATATTTACACAGAAATTATGCTATTACCTTCTTTTACCCATGAACTTAAAAGCTCTCCTGTAAAATATAGTTTTAAATCACATGATTCCATTGCATCGACTACATCTAAATTTTGTGCACACTTTTTACAGGCAACTACTTCTACACCATCTTTAACCATATCTCTTATTTTTTGTTGTAGTTCTTCATCTTCACTTATTAGTTTTTGAGAAGCTCCCCAAATAAGAATAGTAACATTTTCAATCCATCCTAGTAGCTTTGCATTATGTGCATATAAACATATCATGTTCATCGCTGTTTCTTTATTATCACTTGTCCATAAAATTTTAGCTGTATTATTTTGCATTATTATTTCCTTTCAGTTTTATTATACTTTAGGTTTCATCATCTTTTTCTTTATCTTTATCTTTATCTTTATAAACTCTTCTATGAGATACTTTATTTTTATCTCTTAATCTTTGTTTTAACTCTTTAAACTTTTGCTTATCTTGTTCTCTTACATCAATAGAAGAATGGTCTATATCTTCTCCTATACTAATATCTAACATCTCACTTTTTTTCATATTTAATATTTGTGAAGGAAAAACACTTCTATGTCCTGTGATTAAAAATGTAATTACAACAGATATAGCTGCATATGGTGCAATTTCTAAACCAAATAACTCAACCGCCATAATAATAGCTGCAATTGGTGCATTTGTAGCTCCTGCTAGTAAACTAACAAATCCAATAGCTGAGAAAAAAGCTATATGATCTCCCATTAAAGTACCAAATAAATTACCACTAGTTGCTCCTACAAAAAATAAAGGCGTTAAAACACCCCCACTTCCTCCAGCGGCAAGAGTTACTGAAGTATATATAGTTTTGAGTATAAATGCATACCATGGGATATCAGCTGATAAGCTTTTATCTGAAAAAAAACTATTATTAACCGTTTCTAATCCTAAACCAAAATAAGCATCTCCTACTATAAAAGATAAAGCAACTAAAAAAGCTCCACCTATAAATGCTTTTAAATACACATTCATCTTAATTGATTTAATAGATATTTCTGATCTTTTTAAAAAAGTAATAAAAAAATCTGCAATAATTCCAAAAAATAATCCAGCTAATACAACTTGTCCTATTAAAGTAAGTTCAAGTGGAATAGCTTGAGAAAATCTCATATCAAAGTATGTATAGTTTAAACCTAAAAATTGTGCAGTTGTAAAAGCAGCAAATCCGGCTATAAAAGAAGGAAGTAAAACATCATACATAATAATACCTACGATTAAAACTTCAACTCCAAAGATAGCACCTGAAATTGGTGTTCCAAAGACAGCGGCGAACCCTGCACTAATTCCACAAATTACAATCTTTTTTCTATGCTCTTTTGAAAACTTAAATAAATCGGCAATAAATGATGCTGCTCCAGCTCCTATTTGTGCAGCTGGACCTTCTTTACCTGCTGAACCACCTGCAAAAATAGTAATAACAGTTGCTATTAGTTTTGTAGGAATCACTAAAATATCTATCTTTCCATGTTTTTTATGAATTGCTTCAATTACTTTTTCAGTACCATGACCTTTTGCATTTGGTGCAAATGTTTTTGTAAGCCATACGGTAAAAACTAAGGCAAAAGGAAGTAAGTAGTAGTATTTAAAGCCAAGTAGATCTCTTGAGTCTTCTGCATATTCTAAAATATTTACAAAAAAAGTTACTATACCTCCTATAATTATACCTATTACTGTCGATATTATTAACCATTTGCTAACTGAAAAGAATATTATAGATTGTTCAAGAAAGTGTTTTTTCATAAATTTACTTTTAAAGTTTTAGATTAATTAGTATAGTAGATAAAGACTTAAGCTTTAAGATAATGAGGTATAATTATTAACAAAATAAAAAAGTTTTAAATAGCTTAAGGTTTCATAAGATATAATTATAAAAATTTAATTGTAAATGATAAGGAAAACTTATGAATATTTTTGAAAAAATGAGAGCTTTTTGTAGACCTTTTAGAATAGTATTAGGTCTTATATTAATTGCTGTTGGTTTCTATACTGGTAATCCATGGTTTTATTTAGGTGTAATCCCATTAATTGCTGGACTTGTTAATTTCTGTCCAGCTTGTATTATTTCAAAACAATGTGATTTAGATAAAAAAGAAGATTAATTCTTCTTTTTTAAAATAAATATGTTTTTGCCATATCTGCTAGTATATATAATACTAAAAGTGCAAAGATAATTTTACTCATGTTCATATTAACTCTTTTTTTTAATTTATTCTTTATTATATCTTTTCGTTAATCATTTTTTAATATAATCATTTTTTATTTACAAAAGGAATCAAATGTTAAACACATCATTTTCAAGATTTAGACTTATTTCACTTATTGAAGGTCTTTCATATTTAATATTAGTATTTATTGCAATGCCAATGAAATACTTAGCAGGTAACCCTTATTTAGTAAAAGTTGTAGGTATGGCACATGGTGTGCTATTTATACTATTTTGTATTGCACTATTTCAAGTTATGTTTAAGTGCAAATGGAATAAAGGCTTAGGTTTCCAATTATTTGTATATTCTCTTATACCTTTTGGTTTTCTTCTAATTGAAAAAGCAATAAAAAATCAAAATAAAGATTAAGAGTTGTTTTCTCAAATAGGTTTTATAGGAACAAGAGCACCTATGTATATGGATTTAGTTACAATTTATTTTGCACTACTTCCATTATTTTTAGCTTTTAGTATTTATTATGCTGTTAAAAAAAATTATAAAAAACATTTTTCATCACAAGCAGTTCTTTTATTTATAACACTTTTAGTCGTAATTATATTTGAAATTGGAATTAGAATATCTGGTGGATTTGTAGAGTATTCAAAAGATACAAATATTTCATATAATTTTATGTTGATATTTTTGATTATTCATATAATTATTGCAATTGCATCAATCTCAGGATGGCTATATCTTTTTATCACATCTTTTAAAGCATATAAAAAAGATAAGTTTAAAACTATACAAAACACAAAACATAAGAAAATAGGAAAAGCCATTTTTCTTTCTTTAACAATAAGTTCTTATATGGGTGTTTGTATTTATTTATTTTTATTTGTTTTTTAAATAAGCCAAGAAGATTGGCTTATTTTTAAGTTTATTCTTCTATAGGTTTAAACTTTTTTAGTATCTTTTTATATCTTCTATCACTATTACATTGAATTAATAACATATCATTCTCATCTAAAATAGTAGAACCTGTTGGTTTTATATAATCTTTATCTTTTTTTATCAAAAGAATTAAAAAATCAGCTGGTAAATCAAGCTCAATAATACTTAATCCTATAACTTTTGATTTAGGTTCAATATAAAACTGTTTTAAAGTATGATAAAAAAGTGGGGAAGCAACTAACTTATCACTTTTACTATTTTTATTTTTTGATTCTACTTTCAGCCATTTTGCCATTAAAGGAAGAGTTGTACCTTGAATTAAAATTGAAAATAATACGATAAAAAATACAATATTAAAAATCAAGTTTGATTTCTCAAAACCTTGTAAATAAGGATAAGTTGCTAAAATAATAGGAACAGCACCTCTTAATCCAACCCAAGAGATAAAGGCTCTTTCTTTAAATGTAAAAGAACTAAACATTGTACTTATGAAAACTCCTGCTGGTCTTGCTACAAACATCAACCAAAAAGCAATAGCTAAGCCAGTTAATGCAACATCAGGAAGTGCGGAAGGAAATACTAAAAGCCCTAATGCAAGGAAAACAGTAATTTGCATAATCCAAGATAAGCCATCGTGGAAACCAACAAGATTTTTCTTATGAACAAACTCTTTTGTATTTGCAACAATTCCAGCAACATAAACAGCTAAGAAACCATTTCCTTCAAGTAATACAGAAGAAGAGAATAATAGTAAAACCCATCCTATTGTAAATACGGGATAAAGACCATAAAAATTTAAATGTATTCTATTTAAAATTATTGGTAATAAGTATCCAAATAAATATCCTAAAGTTCCTCCTATAAAAAATTGTAAAAAAAACTTAAAAATCCACTCAGCAGGTGTAATACTTTCGGGTAACATTAAAACTTGTAAAATTGCAACTGTTAAAAAAATTGCCATTGGGTCATTACTTCCTGATTCAAGCTCTAAGAGAGGAGATAACCTTTTCTTTAAAGAAATACCTTTTGCTCTTAATATTGCAAAAACAGCTGCAGCATCTGTAGAAGAAATAATTGCACCTAATAATAAAGATTCTAAGAATGTAAAATCAAGTAAATAATATACACATAAAGCTACAAAAAATGTTGTAAGAACTACTCCTAGTGTTGCTAAAATCAAACCATTTTTTAAAACAGGTTTAATAGCTTTCCAAGTAGTATCTAAACCACCTCCAAATAATATAAAAATAAGTGCTAATGTTCCTATATTTTGAGCAAGTTCTACATCATCAAAATAAATGCCTAAAATTCCATCAGAACCAGCTAGCATTCCTAATCCTAAGAAAATAAATAAAGAAGGTATTCCAAATTTTGTAGATAATTTACTAGCACCTACACTTAGAAGCAATAGAAAAGCTGTGATTAGTAAATAAAACTCTATACTTTCCATAGAAGTCCTTTTATCAATAAATAATAAATTAATTTTGATTTTGTTTTAATTTTTTCGCATTATACAAAAAAATAATTAACAGAAAGTAGTCTAGAAGTAAATATAAGAGTTTATGGTCTATAAACTCTTATATTAGTAAAATTTTCAGCATCTCTTAAATACTGAGCATGTAGTTGGCTTAAAATTCCTTTATCACAGTAAAATAAATACTCTTTGTCTTGAGGAAGTTTTTTGAATTCACTTTTTAATTTAAAAAATGGAATTTTAATAGTTTCACAAGGAGTTTCTATGCAATCATCGCTTTGTCTAATATCAATAATAGTATATTCTCCACTTGAAAGATCACTAACTGTTTCCATTTGACCAATATCTGAGATATCATCTACTATTTCATGTATTTTAATACTAACAGTATTTTCAACAGCTTTATCTAGAACTGAATAATCAAACTTTTTAGCTTCTACTTCCATTCTTTTATATGAACCATGAATAACTGGATTTTTTGAAATAACACCACAATACTCAGGCATTGTTTCTGCAAATCTTCTAGTACCTATATCATTTGCTATATTCATAATATCTTGTTTATGCATAGTTGAAAGTGGTCTTAAAATAAGTTTACTTGTAACTTGGTCAATTAAAGCTAGGTTTCTTAATGTTTGACTTGATACTTGACCAACACTCTCACCTGTAAGTAATGCATCTATTTTCATATCATCAGCAATTTTTTCTGAAGCTTTTAACATTAATCTTTTTAATGTTACACCCATATACGTTTCAGAAGTTGATCTAAATATTTCAGTAACTACATCATCAAAAGGTACAGAGATAAAAGAAACATTATGAGAAGAACCAAATTTACTCCAAAGATATAAAGCAACTTGTTTTACACCAATTTCGTGAGCAATTCCACCTAGGTTAAAGAAAATGAAGTGAGTTTTTATTCCTCTTTTCATTGTAAGATATGAAGCTACTGTAGAGTCAAAACCACCTGACATTAAAGATAATATCTCTCCTTGAGTTCCAATAGGAAAACCACCAAGTCCATTATATTTTAATGTAATGATATATAATTGATTATGAACTAATTCAATATTTATAGTAACTTCTGCAGTTCTTAAATCTACACCTTTAGTATCATTATGCGCAAGCATATATCCACCAACTGTTTGTTCTATTTGTGTAGATTTAAAATCATGAGTTCCTGTTCGTTTAGCACGAACAACAAAAGTCTTACCAATAATTTCTTTATGCATTACATCATTTACTAAAACTTTTATTTGATCTAAAGTATCAATTTTATTAAATTGTACTGCTTCTTGAATAACTCCCACACCTGGAGTTTGAAGAAGTACTTGCCTTGTTTCTGTAATAAAATCAACTTGTGTTAATATTTCAATTTTATCAGAGAATTTTTGTAATTCAATATCTTCGTTTATTTGTTTTAAAAGTTTTTTTAAGTTATTAAAAAGTTGATTAATCATCTGCCTTTTAGCAGATGGTCCTTTTATCATAATTTCTGGGAAAAATTTTACTATAAACTTTTGTGTTTTTACTTCTGGTGTTTCCATAATACTTGTGCCTTAATTTTTAATAATCGGCATTATAGCATAACAGATGTAAAGAGAATAGATTAAAAAAAGAGTTTTTAAAAAACAAAAGAAATATCAACGATACTTAAATTATAAATATCTATCTTTACACCTGCACTATCTAAAATACTATAAGTTAAAGTTAGTTCATTTGGATTTAATATTTCTCCATTTGATTCAACAAATTTTTTGAATTTTTCAAGATCCACTACAGAATAAATAAACATAGCTTTTGCTTTAAAATTTTCATTATTGATATATTTTTCATATACTTCTTTATAATTTGCTTCGTCATATTTATCATAAAAATTTTTCTTATATAATTCTTCACATAAATCTTGTTTTTTAAAATCTTTTGTTGCATAAGTAAAATAATCATCCGCAATTATTTCTTCTAAATCAGGATGTATTTCAAAAAAATTATACTTTATATATCCGTCTTCATTTGATATTTCATGAGTTGTTTTAATCATATTTATTTAACCTTATTTTTTTGTAATTCTACCATATAGTAATTTTATCTGTCTTAAGTTAGGAAAAAATAAAAAGTCTTTTATTTTTATTTGTTAATATTTTAATATTATTAAAATGTATACATAATATATAAAATTAGTACAATTTTATTGTTAAAAAAAACAACTTGATACCATACTTTTTTTACAAAAAATTATTTATTCCACAGATACTTAAATAAAGTACCTACAGAATAAAAGTTTACATTATATTCATATAATATACCCCTTTATAATACGGTCATAATGTATAAGTATAATAAAAATAAAACCTACTAGTTTTACTATTTTCAAGACAAATTAAATAAATCTAATATTTTTATCATAACACTGCCCTATTTTTTATTTCCCTAAAATATTTATTAGTAAAATACACTTATTAAAAAACTTTTTCTTTTTCGTTAAATTTTAATTAAAAGAAATCTTTTTTTTTACTCTTTTTTTCCAAAAGAAACAATTATTTAATTTATATTCTTATTTAAAAGTGTATATATCTTATTGTAGGATAAATTTTAAAATAGTAAGAATATGACTTTTTGGTTTTCTTATTTTTTGTTTATCTTTTAATCCTCTATAAGGTTTTAAAATTACTATATATCAACACCTTATCATAATAGTTAATTATAGATTTTTCTATACAAAATTTTCTAACTAATGATTAATTTAATATTATTGATGCAACATTATTACTATACAAAAATATTTACTTTAGTATTATTCTTATATACAACACTTATGCTAGAGAGCATTGTTTTTAATCTTTTTATATAAAATTCCTTGAAGTTTAATATATTTCACAATATAATATAAAACTGTATTAGAAAGAGGAAGAATGCCTAGAGCAAGATTAAGAAAGATTTTACCATCCCATGAAAAGATAAAAGAACAAAAACTATTAAAAATTTTTGGTAAACTACTCTACAAAAGAGAGATATGGAGTTTTTCAAGAAGAAAAATTCTTGGAGGTGTTTTTATTGGTATGTTTGTAGCATTTATACCAATGCCTTTTCAAATGCCTTTAGTCGCATTATTAGCCATTATATTTAATGTTAACTTACCTATTACTATTTTATTAGTTTGGATTTCTAATCCTCTTACAATGCCTTTTATCTACTATTTTGAGTATGAATTAGGAAATTTTGTATTAAATGTGCAAGATCCTATTAAATTTAGTTTTGAAACTATGAATGAGAACATAAATGAAATAGCTTTATCTTTATATGTAGGTACGGCTATCACATCTACTGTGTTAGCATTTTTATCTGTATTTATTTTAAATTTATTGTGGATTAAAGATGTAAGAAATAAAAGAAGGTGACTACCCTCTTTTCTAATTTAATAAAAAAATAGGTGTTACTTTTAAAACGATTCTTTTATTCGTTTTTTCTTGTAGTTTATTTTTTATAATATTGTAGTCTGTTAGACTTAATGGTTTATGGGAAATCACTTCAATATCTACTAATATATTATCTTTTCTATTTTCTATTGTGTTAATATTTAAGTCTATTTTTTCTTTACCTATTGTTATATTTTTAATACTATTTAAATCTTCCAAATACTTATTTCTATCTACAACTTTCATAAATGATAAAAACAATGGGATAGCCACTATAGTCATGATTATAGAAGTATAAAACACTCCTTTCTTTGCTTTTGTAACAGGTGCAAAACCTAAAACTATAAAAGTTAAAGCTGCACTTAGTGTAATACCAACTAAGTTAGTAATAAAAAGTAAAAAAGAGCCATAAATAACATCAATATTTCCAAGACCAATTCCTATACCAGTTACACTTAAAGGTGGTACTAAAGCAACAGCTATGGCAACACCTGCAAGTGATTTTGCAACCTCTTCTTTCGAGGTTGCATAAGCTCCAGCAATTCCAGAGAAAACAGCAACTAATAAATCTAATAAATTTGGATGTAATCGTCCTTGCATTTCAGCTGTTATTTGCTCTAATGGAATAAATAGCGTATAAACAGAAGAGAATAATAAAGCCATAAAAATACCAATAGCCAAAGTTCTAATACTTTTAAACAATAAAAATTGATCAGTTCTAATTACACCCATTGATAGTGAGATAATAGGAGCCATTAAAGGGGCTAATATCATCGCACCAATGATAACCGGTGCAGAGTTTGCAAAAAGTCCTGTAGTAGCTAAGAGTGTACTTAAAATCATTAGTATTAAATAAGTAGTAGAAAACTTTGAATTATCTTTTAAAGCTATTAATAAATCTTTAAAATCATCATCACTAGCTTTTTTGAATAAAGGAATTTTATTGTTAATTAAAATGTTTTTTAATTCACCTTTTGGTAATAAATTTACTTTAATAACATCTTTTTCTTCTGTATTATTGCTATTTGCACTAACAACCTCCTTTAAAACTCTTCCTAAATGAAGATTTATGCAATCTTTTAATACTTCAAGTTCAATATTTGAAGCTTGATGAAGTTCGCAATTATCTATTTTATAATCTAAAATATCATCTGAAGAGATTGTTAATTTCTCAGTTTTTATATATCCTAAACTCTTTGGTAAGGAAACTAAAGATATTTTTTGATAAAAGAATATTGCAACTAAATACCAAATATAAGAGAATAAAGAAGTAGGAGCTAAGATATAGGCATTTAATTTTCCATCATGTATTGATAATTCATCATTAATTGCTGATTGTTTATTTATTATAGTTGAATGCTCTAAAATAGTTATACCAGAAGCAACAGTTTGAATGGACTGCTCCTTTGATGTTGTTAAGGTATAAGTTCTAAATGTTAACTCTTTTAAATTCTTATAAAAAATCTTAAATTTCTGAAATTTACTATTTTTATTATAATCAAGCCTATTCATTCCATGCATATCACCTATAGAGATACGATTTAAGGCTATGTCTTCATTACATTTTAATAAATCTATTTTAGTTAATAGTTCAAGGTTTAAAGCATCATCTATTGCTTCATTTATATCAGTACAAATACCATAATTCCCTATTATTTTTGGACATTTTTCATGAGGTAGAAGACCTATTTTAATACTACTGTTTAGATTTTTTTTAAAAAACTCTTTTGTATTTTTATCATCTAATAATAAAAGATATAAGATTTCATCATTGTTTTCATTTATTTGAAATATATTTGAAGATATTTTAGTTTCTAGACTATATCTTTCTTTTATATAATCTATAATTTTATCAAGAGTTTCTTCGTTATTCTCATTTGTAATTAAATGTATTGCTTTATACACTCTATCAATCCTTTTTAGCTAAAAGTTCTATTTAAACTATTTTAAGATTGATATTATAGTGTAAAAAATAGTAATTAATCTATTGGCACTACTGGATTTAATATCGATGTATTATGTAAAAAATGCCTATGTTTTCAAACTGATCTATAATATCAATTACTATTGCATCATGATCATAACTTGAAGTATCATAATTCATTGTACTTCATCTTTATTTGGAAATTCAATAATTCTATTTAGTCTTACTTTCCAAGAACCACTGATTTTTCCATGATGACCAGCATTCATATAATCTTTTTATTCCGCCATCTAAACCTAAAACAACTAAAATAGTAGCTAAAGTAGTAATAACAGAGATTAATATTATTTGAGTAGTAATATTAACTGGAATATCAAATAAATAGTTTAAACCCAAGTGAAGTAGCAACACCAAAAACAGTACCTAGTATAGCAATTGTATCAACAGTATGTCCAATTCCACCATGCATTTTTTCACCAATTAAAAGATATTATTTGCAAGTTCTGGATTTATAGCTGTAAAAACGACCAACAATATTATAAATAATACTGATGGTATAAATACAGGTTTCAATATTGTTGTTTTAATATATATTTAGTAGGAATAAGTATTTAAATATAATTTTACTGTTATTCTAAAGTAACAGAAAGAAGAGATTAATCATAGTAAAAAAGATAAGTTAAGTCAAAAGTGATAGTGCAGTAGGTACGAAAGTACCTACTTTTAATTTAGAATTTAAATAATCCTGTTTCATTTAAAATTACAATAATAAGTGCCATTGGTATAATATATCTAACCATAAAGAACCAAATTTTTGTAAATGCTGTTCCTAATAAAGGTATTAATTCAGCATTTATTTTTTCTTTATCCATAAAGTGTCCAACAAATACAACAACTAAAATTCCACCTAAAGGAACTAAGATAGTTGAAGAAACAAAATCTAACCAATCAAATAGATTTTTATCTCCTACCATTAACATAGGCGAATAATCTGTAATATTTGATAATAATGCAGCAATTCCTAATACATAAAAGAAAATACTACATATTAATGCAGCTTTAACTCTTGAATAATTAAATCTATTTACAAAATAAGAAACCATTGGTTCTAACATTGAAATAGCTGATGTAATACCAGCAAAAGCAATAGCGACAAAAAATAAAATTGCTAAAGTACTACCAATACTTCCAAACTCATAAAAAACTGAAGGAAGAGAGATAAATACTAAACCAGCACCTTTTGTAGATTCAGCACCTTTATCAAATAATAAAGTAAAGATAATAAGTCCAGCTACAAGTGCAACTAATGTATCAATAACTGCTATTAGTAATGATGATTTTACAATATTTACTTTTTTAGGAAGTGATGCTGCATATGTTATTATAATACCCATACCTAAAGATAATGTGTAAAAAGCTTGTCCTATTGCTACAATAACAGCTTCTGAGCTTAACTTTGTAAAATCTGCATTAAACATAAAAGATGCTGCTTTTGAGAAGCTATCAACAGATATAGAATAGACAAATAAAATTGTTAAGATTAATGCTAATAGTGGCATTAAAATCTTATTAATTTTCTCAATTCCATCTTTTATACCTTTTAAAATAATAGATGTAACCAATACAAAAACTACAGTGTGATACATTAATTGTGTTTGTAAATCAGATGTTAACAAGCTCATAAATATATTTTTTGATTCTTCTACAGTCGAAGGTAGAGACTGAAAAGAAATTGCAATATAATGAAAAATCCATCCAATTACAACAGAATAATAAGAAAGAATTATCAAAGGAACAATTGCAATAAATCCTGCATATTTCCAAATATTTTTTTTCTTAACTGCTAGATTTTCAAACATACTAACAGCATCACTTTGTCCTAATTTACCAATTAGCAATTCCGCAATTAAAATAAAAACCCCAATAAATAATGCAGTTAATAAATAAACAAGAACAAAAGCTCCACCACCATACTCACCTGTAACATAAGGAAATTTCCAAATATTTCCTAAACCCACTGCAGAACCCACTGCTGCTAAAATAAATCCAAAGCGACTAAATCTTGCTGTACTCATGTATAAATCCTTGAAATAAAGCGTAAATAGTATCTAAAAAGTGATTAAAATAAAATGTAATTAATATAAATAAATATTGTGATATTAGTGTAATTAAGTAAAAAGAAGAAGTAAAGATAAGTTAGAGAATCTAACTTATCTTTAAAATAGTTCTTAAGAGTGAACTAAGTTTGTTAATTGCTCAGAAGTAACTTCGTGGAAGTTTAAGTATTTATAAACACCGTCTTTATTTTTCTCAGTAATTTTCTTAGGTACAATTTCCATGTACTCTTCTTTAGTTGGAAGTCTCCCTAGAAGTGCAGTTACTGCAGCAACTTCAGCAGATCCAAGATAAACTTGAGAACCTTTTCCTAATCTATTATCAAAGTTTCTAGTAGATGTAGAGAATACAGCAGCTCCTTCAGAAACTGATGCTTGGTTACCCATACATAAAGAACATCCAGGAATCTCAAGTCTTGCACCCGCAGCTGCAAAGATTGAGTAGTAACCCTCTTCTGTTAATTGCTCTTTATCCATTTTTGTTGGTGGTGCAACCCATAATTTAGTTGGAACTTCACCCTCACCTTTAAGTACTTCACCAAGTGCTCTAAATAATCCAATGTTAGTCATACAAGAACCTACAAATACTTCATCAATATTTTTGATTCTTTTATCGTCAGCTAAAATATTAGTTAAAGTATCAACATCATCGGGATCGTTTGGACAAGCTAAGATTGGCTCAGTAATTGTATTTAAATCAATTTCAATTGTAGCTGCATATTCTGCATCTGCATCTGGAGTTAATAATTCAGGGTTTGCAATCCATTCTCTCATTTTATCAGCTCTTCTTTGAAGAGTTCTAGCATCTTCGTAACCTTCTTCGATCATCTTTTCAATTAATGCGATGTTTGAAGATAAGTACTCAATGATTGGTTCTTTATCTAATTGAACAGAACAAGCTGCTGCTGATCTCTCTGCTGCAGAATCTGATAATTCGA
>NYWO01000066.1 GCA_002685075.1 Arcobacter sp. | reverse complement strand
TATCGAAATTCCTGATGAAGATGCAGAAGGTATTTTAACAGTATCAGATGCTTTAAAATACATCGAAAATAACGCGTAATTTTAACGCTAAAAAATAGAAGACTAGGTAACTGGTATTCTATTTTTAATTTTAATTATTGAATTTTTTCATATAAGAATTGAATAATTTGAATAAATAATTAATTAGACGGAGTATATTTCATGAAAAGAGTAGTAATAACAGGATTAGGAACTATCAATTCAGTAGGACATAATGTTGAAGATTCATTTAAAGCTGTAGTTGACGGTGTTTGTGGAATTGATACTATCACATTATTTGACATAACTGATTTTCCTGTAAGAATTGCAGGTGAAGTAAAAGATTTTGATCCTACAACTGTAATGGACAAAAAAGAAGTTAAAAAAGCAGATAGATTTATTCAATTAGGTATCAAAGCAGCAAAAGAAGCAATGTTTGACTGTGGACTAGTAGGAGTTGATGGAAAAGTAGATGAAAGTATTTCTAATAGATTTGGAATTATTTCTGCTTCTGGTATTGGTGGATTATCAACTATTGAAAAAAACTCAGTAGTTTGTGATAAAAGAGGTCCTAAAAGAATATCACCATTTTTTATTCCATCATCTTTAGTAAATATGCTAAGTGGGTTTATCTCAATTGAACATGGATTAAAAGGTCCTTCATTATCTCATGTAACTGCTTGTGCAGCTTCAACGCATGCACTAAATGATGCTGTAAAAACTATTGCAACAAATGGTGCTGATAGAATTTTAGTTGTTGGTGCTGAAAGTGCTATATGTGGTGCAGGAATGGGTGGTTTTGCTTCGATGAAAGCACTATCAAGTAGAAATGATGATCCAAAAACTGCTTCAAGACCATTTGATGTAAATAGAGATGGTTTTGTGATGGGGGAAGGTGCAGGTGCACTTGTAGTTGAAACTTTAGAATCAGCACTTGAAAGAGACGCAAAAATTTATTGTGAAATCATTGGATTTGGTGAATCAGGTGATGCAAATCATATCACTGCACCTGTTATGGATGGTCCTTTAAGAGCTATGAATGCTGCACTTGCAATGGCAAGTTCTCATTTAGGTGAAGATGTGAAAATTGATTATATAAATTCTCACGGAACATCAACACCAGTTGGGGATAAAAATGAATCAATTGCAATTGAAGCAGCATTTGGTGGATTAGAAAATTGTCCTCCTGTTACTTCAACAAAAGGTCAAATTGGACATTGTTTAGGTGCAGCAGGAGCTATTGAAGCTATTTTTGCTATTAAATCGTTAAATGAAGGAATTATTCCTCCAACAATAAATATTGAAAATCAAGATCCTGAATGTAAATTAGATTATGTTCCAAACACTGCTAGAAAAATAGATTTAACTACTGTTATGAGTAATAACTTTGGATTTGGTGGAACTAACGGTTCTGTTATTTTTAAAAAATACGAAGCATAAAAATAAAATATACTTAAATTAAAAAAGAGTTAGTTATGCTAACTCTTTTTTTTTGATATAAAAGGGGAAAACTTGGCAACTTACTTAGAATTTGAAGATAAAATCAAGAAAATAGAAGAAGATATCATAGTTGCAAGAACTAAAGCAGATGAACCTGCTGTTGAAATCTTAGAAAAAAAACTTGAAAAAGAAGTTGAAAAAACTTTTAAAAATTTAAGTGACTATCAAAAACTTCAATTAGCAAGGCATCCTGATAGACCTTATGCTATGGATTATATTTCTGGTTTATTAACTGATGCTTATGAAATTCATGGAGATAGACATTATGTTGATGATAAAGCAATTGTTTGTTATCTTGGATATATTGATGAGCAAAAAGTTATGGTTATTGGAGAGCAAAAAGGACGAGGTACTAAGGATAAGTTACATAGAAACTTTGGTATGCCACAACCTGAAGGTTATAGAAAAGCTTTAAGAGCTGCAAAAATGGCAGAAAAGTTCCAAATTCCTATTCTTATGTTAGTTGACACTCCGGGTGCATATCCAGGATTAGGTGCTGAAGAGAGAAATCAATCTGAAGCAATTGCTAGAAACTTATATGAATTTGCTGATTTAACAACTCCAACTGTATCAGTTGTAATTGGTGAAGGTGGTTCAGGAGGAGCATTAGCTATTTCTGTTGCTGATAAATTAGCAATGATGAGATATTCAGTTTATGCAGTAATATCACCAGAAGGTTGTTCTGCAATTTTATGGAATGATCCTACAAAAGTTGAAACAGCTGCAAACGCACTTAGAATTACTTCTGATAATTTAAAAGAATTAAATTTAGTTGATGATATAATTAATGAACCATTAATTGGTGCACACAGACAAAAAGATGAAGCAATTAGAGCTTTAGGTGAATATTTTATTACTTCAATTAATGAATTAAAACAATTAACGCCAGCTCAAAGATACCAAAAGAAATATGAAAAAATTATGGCTTTAGGATCTTTTCAAGAAGGTAAATAATACCTTCTTTTGAGACTTGAAAATCTCTATCTAACCAATCGTCCTACTGGTTCTCCACCTAATAAATGAAAATGTAAATGATGAACTTCTTGTCCTCCATCATCACCAATATTTGTAATTAATCTATATCCACTTTTTCTAATCTCTAATTTTGAAGCAACTTTATGTATAAATTCTGTCATATTAGCCATTATCTTTGGTGGTATAACATCAAATGAATCATAATGCTCTTTGGGGATAATTAAAACATGAATTTTTTTAGAAGGATTTATATCATTAAAAGCTAAAAAATTTTCATCTTCTAATATAGTTTGATTAGGTATTTCACCTTTTACAATTTTACAAAATATACACATTGTTTTTCCTTGAATTTAAATCGTAAATAATTATAACCAAACTCTAATAAATCTTTAAGTATAATCGCAAGAATATAGATATATAACAATTAGAATAATAAGATATTGTTCTTAAAAAAATAGGAGATGTAAGTGACAGATTTGATTAAAAATATAAACAACGCAGCCTCTCTAGAAAAGTTAGAAAACCTTAGAATTGACATATTAGGTAAAAAAGGTATTTTAACTTTAGAGTTTGCAAAAATGAAAACTATACCAAATGAAGAGAAAAAGGCATTTGCACAAAATTTAAATGAACAAAAAGTAAAAGTTACAAATGCAATTGAAGATAGAAAAGTTATCTTAGAAAAAATTGCATTAGATAAAAAACTAGAAAATGAAAAAATTGATGTAACAAGATTTAATAATACACTTTCTTGTGGAGCCACTCATCCAGTTGTTGAGACAATGAATAGAATTGTAACTTACTTTCAAAATTTAAATTTTGCAGTAGAAGTTGGTCCTTTAGTTGAAGATGATTTTCATAACTTTGAAGCTTTAAACTTACCAAAGTATCACCCAGCACGAGATATGCAAGATACTTTTTATAATAAAGATTACACACTTTTAAGAACACATACATCTCCTGTTCAAATTAGAACAATGCTAAAACAAAATACTCCTATTAGAATGATTGCACCTGGAACTGTATTTAGACGTGATTTTGATATTACTCACACACCAATGTTTCACCAAATCGAAGCTTTAGTTGTTGATGAAGCTGATAAAATTTCTTTTGCAAATTTAAAACATGTATTAGTTGAATTTTTACATCATATGTTTGGTGATGTTGAAGTTAGATTTAGACCATCATTTTTCCCATTTACTGAACCTTCTGCTGAAGTTGATATTTCATGTGTATTTTGTAAAGGTGAAGGATGTAGAGTTTGTTCACATACAGGATGGCTTGAAGTATTAGGTTGTGGTGTTGTTGACCAAAATGTATTTAAAGCAGTTGGTTATGAAAATAAATCAGGATATGCATTTGGATTAGGTGTTGAACGATTTGCTATGCTTATTCATAATATTGGAGATTTAAGATCACTATTTGAAAGTGATACAAGACTATTAGGACAATTTAGATGATTATTACAAGAACGTGGATAGAAGAATTTATTGATATTAGTGAAATATCAACTGATGATATTTGCAAAACACTAAATTCTATTGGTTTAGAAGTAGATAGTTTAGAACAAGTTTCAATTGCACCTAAAGTTGTAGTAGGAAAAGTTTTAGAAAAAATTAAGCATCCTGATGCTGATAAATTAAATATTTGTCAAGTAGACATTGGAGAGGAAACTGTTCAAATTGTATGTGGTGCTAAAAATGTTAATGCAGGACAGTTTGTACCAGTTGCAACTGTTGGATGCAAATTATCTCCTGATTTCAAAATTAAAAAAGCAAAATTAAGAGGTGTTGAATCAAACGGAATGATTTGTTCTTCAACAGAATTAGGACTTGCAAAATTAAATGACGGGATCTTAGAACTTGATAATTCAATAGGTGAACTAATTATAGGAAAAGAGTTATCTGAATATAAACTTTTAAATGATGATATTATTGAAATTGAATTAACAGCAAACAGAGGTGACTGTCTTAGTATAAATGGAGTTGCAAGAGAATTAAGTGCTTTTTATAATATCCCATTAAATACATTTGAGAAAAAAGTTGTACATGCAGATTTAGGAATTGGTCAGATTCTTGATGTACAAACTAGCAATATTGATTCATCTTTAATTTTCAAAGTTGTTGATTTAAAAGATTTTAAATTAGATCTTATCACAAATTTACGAACTTCAATTATTGGTAAATATGAAGAAAACAATGATATTAAAAATACATTAACATATACAACTCATTGTACAGGTGTACTTTTAAATGCATACGAAAAAAACAAAGCAAAAGATGAAAATAGTATAAATTTACTTGAGATTAAAAAAGATGAGAATGGTTTTGATACTGTTTATGGAAAAGAAGATTTAAGTACAGTTTGTATTGAACATAAAAAAATAGACAATACTGATACTACTTTTATTATAGAAGCTTCATATTTAAATCCTGAAAAACTTTGTATGCAAGTATTTGAAACAAAGATGACTACGGGAGAAGTTTATTATAAATCTTCAAGAGGTTCAGAACCAGATATTGCTTATGGAATAGATTACTTAACAACATTTTTATCAGGATTTGGTGCAAAAATTTATAAAGGAAGGAAATCTTTTATAGAAGATAGCCAAAAATCAACAATAGATATTGCATTTGCAAAAGTAAATGCAATTATTGGTCAAGATATTCCTGAATTAGAAGTTGAACGAATTCTAAGCTCTTTAGGATTTGAAGTTAAAGATACACTAAATCATATTTTAAATGTAAAAATTCCATTCTTTAGACATGATATTAAAAATATTGCAGATGTTACAGAAGAGATTGTAAGAATAATTGGTATTGATAATATTCAAGCAAAACCTATGGCAATTGACGAAGTAAATAGAATTAATCATACTACAAATGATTTAATCAAAAAAAATAAATTAAGAGCAAAAGCTTGTGAAAATGGTTTTAATGAAACATTAACTTATGTATTTGCATCAAGAGAAAGTTTAGAAAAGTACTCTTTCCCAGTAGTTAAAGAAGAATTAGAAATCTTAAATCCTATTGTAAAAGAATTAAATACATATAGAACAACTATCCTTTTAAATTTAATTGAAGCATGTACTAGCAATTATAAAATTGGTGCTAAATCAACTTCATTTTTTGAAATTGGAACAATATTTGATGAAAATAGAAATGAATCAAGAAAGATATCATTTATTCAAACTGGTGCGTGCGAACAAGAAGATGTATCAAATTCAGGGAAACCAGAAAATGTAGATTTATTTAAATTTGCAAAAAAGATTTTAAATACTATTGGTAAGTTTGATTTAGAACCAATGACAAATATAGAGAATGACTTTATTCATCCATACCAAAATGCAAATGTTATTATTGATGGAAAAGTAATTGGATTCCTTTCAAAAGTACATCCAAGTGTTTGTGAAGATTATGATTTATCAGATACATTTATAGCTGAAATTGATTTTGATTCAATTAAAAATGATTTAGTTAAAACAACATCTTATTCAAAATTTCAAGCATCTAAAAAAGATTTAAGTATCATTACTCCAAAAACTTTAGCATATAAACAAATCAAAGATGTTATTAACTCTTTAGACGATTCAAATATCAAGCAATTTAACTTAATTGATGTATATAGTGATGAAAGCTTAGGTGAAAATGAAAGTCTTACAATAAGATTTGTTTTACAAAATGATGAAAAAACAATGGAAGAAGAAGATATTACAGCTTCAATGAATAATATTTTAGAAGCATTAGAATCAAAACTTTCTATTGGACTAAGATAAAAGATTAAGAAATTTAAAATATATTAAGAGGTAAAAAAGTGGAAAAATTTAGTATAAACAAATTAGACAAGGCATTTAATATTGAAATAGATTCAATTGCAAGTGATAAATCAATATCTCATAGATGTGCAATGTTTTCACTTTTTTCTAATAAAACATCTTACATAAAAAACTATTTAACAGCTGAAGACACATTAAATACTCTTAGTATTGTTGAACAATTAGGTGCAACAATTAAAAGAGATGGTGGAACAGTTGAGATTACGCCAACATCAAAATTAAGTGAACCAAAAGACATATTAGATTGTGGAAACTCAGGAACTGCAATGAGACTTTTTTGTGGTTTACTAGCTTCTGTTGATGGAGCTTTTACTTTAGTTGGTGATAAATACTTAATGAATAGACCAATGAATAGAGTTGCTAAGCCTTTAAGAAGTATTGGTGCTTCAATTGATGGAAGAGAGCATGGAAATAAGGCTCCTTTATTTATAAGAGGTGCAAAAGAATTAAAACCTTTTACATACCATTCACCTGTAGATTCAGCACAAGTAAAATCAGCAATGATTTTAGCAGCTTTAAGAGCAACTGGTGTTTCAAAATATAAAGAAAATGAACTAACACGTGACCATACTGAAAGAATGTTAAAAGGCATGGGAGCAAATTTATCAACTGATGCAGATGGTTTTATAAATATTCATCCTTTAGAAGGGATGCTTAAACCTTTAGATATAACAGTTCCAACAGATCCTTCATCAGCTTTCTTCTTTGCACTTGCAGCTGCAATTACAAAAGACGCAAGAGTACTTATTAAAAATGTAACTCTAAACCCAACTAGAATTGGTGCATATCATGTATTAAAGAAAATGGGTGTAACTGTTAATTTTATAGAAAAAGAGAATATCTATGAACCAATTGGAGATATTGAAGTAATTAATAATGAATTAAATGCAGTTAATGTAGATGAAAATATTTCATGGCTAATAGATGAACTTCCTGCTTTATCAATAGCGATGAGTTTAGCAAAAGGAACTTCAAAAGTTTCAAATGCACAAGAACTAAGAGTTAAAGAATCAGATAGAATTTCAGCTGTTATTGATAACTTAAAACTTTGTGGTGTTAATTATAAAGAGTTTGAAGATGGTTATGAAATTACTGGTGGAAGTATTAATAAAGCAGTTATAAATTCATGCGGTGATCATAGAATTGCCATGAGTTTTGCAATTGCAGGATTAAATTGTGATATGGAAATAGAAGATACACAATGTATAGATACTTCATTTCCTAATTTTAAAGAGATTTTAGACTCTTTATATAAATAAAGGCGATTAAAGATGAAAGTTAAATTAGCTTCAAATTATGGATTTTGTTTTGGTGTTAAAAGAGCTATTAAAATAGCAGAATCTTATGAAAATTCTGCGACTATGGGTCCATTAATTCATAATCAAGATGAAATAAATAGATTAAAAAACGATTATAATGTAGGTCTTTACAAAAATTTAAAAGAAGTAAAAGACAATGATACCATTATTATCAGAACTCATGGTATTCCAAAGAATGACTTAAAAAACTTAAAAGCACAAAATGCAAAAGTTATAAATGCAACTTGTCCTTTTGTTACAACTCCTCAGCAAATAGTTAAAAAAATGTCAAAAGAAGAGTATTCAATTTTAATTTTTGGTGATGCAGATCATCCAGAAGTTAAAGGAGTTCAATCTTATGGAGAAGATCAAGAAGATGTTCATATTGTATTAGAACCATCAGATTTAAATAAGATAAAATTTAAATACAGCAAAATAGCAACTGTTGCACAAACTACAAAAAAGAAAGAAAAATATCTTGAGATTGTAAATACTCTTGTTTTAAAAAATAAAGAAGTTAGAGTATTTAATACTATTTGTGATGCAACATTTGAAAATCAAGATGCGGCTAGAGAATTATCAGATGAAGTTGATGTTATGATTGTAATTGGTGGTAAAAATTCATCCAATACAAAACAGCTTCACTCTATTTGTAAAGAAAATTGTGAAGATTCTTATCTAATAGAAAATGAAAATGATTTAGATTCTAAATGGTTTGAAAATAAAAAATTATGTGGTATAACAGCGGGGGCTTCAACTCCTGATTGGATAATTCAACAAGTTGTAAACTCAGTAGAAAGTTATAATTAAGTAAATTAAGTATTCTTTTTGTATAATCGTGCATTAAATAAAAACGGTTAATATGAAGGAATAAAATGGGTATCGATGATATTGATTTAGGCGAAGATTTTGATTTTGAGCAAATGCTTAACGAGTCTTTCGAGAATGCTGAGAATAACTCTGTAGTTGATGGTGTAATTGTTGAAATCTCTGGTGATAGAGTTTTAGTTGATGTTGGTCAAAAAGTTGAAGGTCAGATTTA
>NYWO01000065.1 GCA_002685075.1 Arcobacter sp. | reverse complement strand
TATCAGGACTATCAAATTTAGATAATAGATTAAAGAAAAATAAACCATTCTTACAAAAAATATTTAGAACACAAGAGTCATACTTAAAAAACAATTTAAATATAGATAATTCAAATGAGTCAAAAAAAGAGGAAATCATAAATGCTTCAATCTTAGAAAAAGAGAAACTTGCTAAAGAAGCGAAAATAGCAGAAGAAAAAGTTAAGTTAGTAGAAAAAAATCAAAAAGTAGAGATAAAAAAAGTAGTACAAACAGCATATTCAAAAAAATTAGCAAGTTTTAATAACAAGTTTAATAAAGCATCTAAAGACAATTATACTTTAAAATTAATAACTATTAAAAATAGTAAAGTAAAATGGTATACACATAGATTTGGATTGGATCCATATTATACAGTTATTAAAAATGGTAATAAAAGTACTATCTACTATGGAGTTTTTAATACTGTAAAAGATGCAAAAGCAAAGACTGATTCATTACATCCTTTAATATCTCAATCAAAGCCACCAGTTAAAAAAATTGGATCTATTAGATGAAAAAAAGATTAAATAAGTTTAGAGAATCAAATTCTATAAACAATATCTTATTATTAATTTTTCTTTTTTTAGCTTTAGTATTTACAAGCTATTATTACTTTAACAGTTATAAAGAAAAAATATTAATAAATGCCAAGGATAACTATCAACTAAATATTAACTATTTAAATTCAAAAGTTCATAATAATATTCTTAAGTCAGATAAAAATATTATTGAACTAGAAGTAAATAAAGTTTTAGAAAGTACATTATTTGATTTAATTGAAATTGAGCATGATAGATTCATTTTCAGTAAAGAAAAATTAATAAATACAACTCCAAATTTTGATGACAAGTCTTGGGCAATAGCTGAAATTGTAATTGATGCAAGATATGGATTTATAAAAAAAATAGATAAAACCTCTTTATATGAATTTATGGCTAGTTCAAATTATGAAAAATCACAACCGATTAATATTAGATATCAAGTTTATAAAAAAAATGAAATTAAGAATTTTATTACGAAATTAGATTTTTCAAATATTAAACTAGAAAAAGAAAATAAAGACGATTCTTTCTCATGGATTGATTCCTTAATTACAATAGATATTGCTAATAAAATCGAAGATATTGTAATAGATAATATAAATATTGCAACTATTTCATACTCTTTAAATAGTAAAAAAGTAAAAGCAGAACTGCAATCTTTTCTTATCCATATCATAATATTTAATTTAATTATATATTTACCTATCTTGTTTATGTTAGGTTTTTATCATAAATTTATTTTTAGAAAATATGTAACAAAACCAGTTTTATATATAAATAATTACCTTGATGATATCCTTGATAACAAATTTGCAGCCTTAGATAAAAGTCAATTTGAAGGTACTAAAGAAATTAAAGAACTAACAACAAAAGTTTCAAAAGTTTCATCAAAAATAGCAACTTTAAAAAATGAGATAAATGTAAATAAAGATTCTTTAGAAAAGAAAACTTATTCTGATACGTTAACAGGTCTTCCTAATAAATATATCTTTGATTTTGATATAAAAAGTATGTTTGTAACATCAACAAGCGCATATGTTTTTATATTAAGAATTGATAGTTTAGTTGAGCTTAGTAAAAAATATGATTCTGGATATATTAATAATTTTATAGAAACATATTCAAATATTATTAAAAACATTATCTTTAATATTAATAAAACAAATTTAAAAATGTATAGATTTTATGGTTCAGAATTTGCAATTGTTGCTAAAGATATGAATTTTGAAGAATCACAACAAATGTGTGAGGCTATAATCAAAGAAATAAGTGATAGAATACCTTTTATATATGATGTACCTGATGATTTAATTCATATTGGTGGAACTTCTTTTGATTTATATGGTAGTTTAGAGTCAGTTCTAGCATCTGCTAATAGTGCTTATAAAGTGTCAAAAGAAAAAGGTATAAGTTCTTATTATATTATCAGTGAAAAAGATATTGAAAAAGATTATACTTCTATTAATAATAATGTAATTGAAGTAATTACTAAAGCAGAATTTGAAATTGATTTAGTTCTAGATACATATCTTTTTGATAATCCTGATATTTTAGTTATGAATGAAGTTTCACCTCAATTATATGATCATAATAATGAAAAGCTTTCAATAGGTTCTTTTATAGCAGTTTCTCAAAAACTAAAATTAGCTGATAAGTTTGATAAATTAGTAATTGAAAAAACAATAAATCTTATAAAAGAAAAACAAATAAATCATGAACTATCAATTAATCTTTCAATTAGTTCTGTTGAAAACAGTGAATTTATGATTTGGTTAAGAGATATATTAGAAGAAAATGAAGCAATTAAAAAATATATTGTATTTAGTATTACTTCATATAGTGCATATTTACATAGAAAATCTTTTGAAAAATTCGTATCAGATGTTCATAATATGGGTGCAAAAATTCTTATTAAAAGATATAAAACTGATGAGTATCCTCTAAATAAATTAGAAGAAGTAAAACTAGATTATATTAGAATGGATAAAGATTATACAAATAATTTTACAAATGATGTTGTTAAAAAACATAAAGTTAAAAATATTGTAATCTTTGGAGAATTAAATAGTATTAAAATTATGGCAGATAGTGTAAAACTTGAATCTGATTATGATTTATTAGAAAGATTTGGTACTTATGCAACAACAAGATAAGGTAGGTAGGATATAAATGAGCAAATATATTTATTTAATTTTTATTATATTTTTTACAGCTTGTTCAACAACAAGTCCTAATAAAGAAACTATTAAAGAAGTAAAAGAAGTTGAAAACTTTACAAAAAAAGAATATAAAGATATTTCAAAGGATGCAATTTTTGAAGCATCTAAAAAGCTATTTTTATTTGCAGATAAAAAACAGTTTAGAATTGATTCATATAGAGATCATTTAGAAGTTTCGAAAACTAAAATGTCACATTTCTTTTTTTATCCAGTAACACATGAAGATAGATGGAATTTAACTGTTGATGAAAAAGACAATATTTCATTTGCAAAATTAGAGTTAGTTAGAATAACTGATTTTAATGAAGATAATGTAGAATATTTAAGTAAGTATAACCATGAACTTTTTTGGAGTAGACTTGATTACTTATTAGGATTAAGTGATAAATGGCTTATTTGTGATAGTGTAAAAAATGTAAGAGGAACATTATGTGATAGTATTGATATGTATACTAAAACTACTCCTACAAAAGATGATATAGTTAAAAATATCCTAATTTCAGAAAGAAAGAAAACAAAAAACTTAAATGAAATTAATGATGATATTTTAAATGAAGATATTGAGTTTGCTTTAGATGAAACTAAAGATGATCTTTTAGGTAAAGAAAATATAAGTGATAATCAAACAAATGAAGAAAAAACACTTGATGATGAATTAAATAAAGAGATTGAAGAGCTTGATAAAAAAGTTAATTCTAATATTGATAAAACATTAGATAGAATAAAAAATGATATAAAAGACGAACAATGATAAAAATCTTATACTTACTTTTTTTTCTTATTATTAATATTACAACTTTAAATGCACTAAGTATAAATGAAGCAGCAAAAAATTTAAAAGATGGAAACTACGAGACAGCTTTAGCACAATTTACGCAATTAGCATTAGATGATAATGTTAATGCTCAATATAATTTAGGTCTTATGAATTATAAAGGTCTAGGTACTAGTATTGATAAAAAACTTGCATTTTTTTGGTATGAGCAAGCAGCGAATAATGGAAATAAACAAGCTTTAAACAACTTAGCTTATATGTATTATATGGGTGAAACTGTTAAAAAAGATATTAATAAAGCTAAATACTATTATGAAGAATCAGCAAAACAAGGTTATGCTCTTGCACAACTAAATATTGCAATGATATATGAAAAAAGCACTAATAAAGAAAACTTAAGTAAATCTTTTCAATGGTATAAAGAAGCAGCTTTACAAGGTGTAATAATAGCTCAGAATAATCTAGCATCTATGTACTATTTTGGTAAAGGTGTTAAAAAAGATTTAAAACAAGCAGCATATTGGTATGAAAAATCAGCAGATGCGAATAATCCTATTGCTCAATATAATCTTGCATTAATGTATTTATCAGGTGATGGTATAAAAACAGATCATAAAAAAGCCATATCTTTATTAGAAAAATCTTCAAGTTCTGAAATGATATTAGCACAAATAAAACTAGCAGATATATATAGAGAAGGTAGTATAATAAATGTGGATTATAAAAAAGCATTTGATTTGTATATGCAAGCTACTAAAGAAAATAACACTAAAGCAATGTATTATATAGGTTTTTTCTATTTTAATGGACAAGGTGTAGCTAGAAATGAAGTTAAAGCTATTGAATGGATGAAAAGAGCAGAATCTTTAGGTCATAAACGTGCCACAAATTTTTTAAAACTTAATAATTTAAGATAAAATCAAACAAGTTTCTTATATAATCTTTTTCTTAATTGACCCCGTCGTCTAGCGGCCAAGGACCTCAGGATTTCCTCCTGAATACGTAAGTTCAAATCTTGCCGGGGTCGCCATATTAAACTACCGTATTATCAGTGTGATCTGTCAATCCCAAATAGGACAGAATAATAATAACTTAAGCAACCATTTCTAAACGTAACATTTTCTCTTCAAATTCTACTGGTGACATATAATTGTTATAAGAATGTAACCTTTGTCTATTATAGAATATTTCTATATATTCGAATATCATTTCAGTAGCTTGTGCTTTGGTTTTGAAAGTTTCATGATAAACTAATTCTGTTTTTAATGAATGAAAAAAACTTTCAGAAACTGCATTATCCCAGCAATCACCTTTTCGACTCATACTTTGAACAATTCCATGTTCTTTTAATAAATTCTTATGAGAATCAGAAGCATATTGGCTTCCACGATCGGTATGTCAGATAAGCCCTTTATCAGGCTTCCTTCTTTTAATTGCCATTATTAATGCATCATTTACTAATTTAGTTTTCATGGTATCATCCATACTCCAACCAACTACTTTTCTTGAGTATAAATCAATTACAGTAGCTAGATACAAAGTGATCTGGTTACCCTAAATAGTTCTGGAAGAATTATAAACTTATTTATAGTGATATTTTGTCTAAGAGTAGATAAATAGCCTACTTAAAATGATAAGAATTTTTTAACTTCTAATTCAATGTCATTTTTTAGAGAAATAGGTTCAATTACTTTCAAATGTGGAATCCATCTTTTAATTAATTCTTTTACCTCTAAAGTTTGTGTTACTCTAAATTTTATTAATAAATTTCCATTCTCTTTTACTTCTAATAGTTCTTGTGATTTTAGATATTTCTTTGCATTAAAGTAAAAGGCTTTCGATACATCAACTTCAAGTATAATATCAATTAAATGTTTTTTATAATCCCTTTTATATACTGAAAATGGTGTTTGCATATCTTTTATAAAATCAATTATTTCTAAGTTCTTATGAAATGTTTTAGAAGTATCTTCTACACTTTTAATTTTTGAGATTCTATACATTGTAAACTCAAGTTTTTCATGTTCTATTTCACATGCTATATAAAAGTTTTCATTTATAAATACTATTTTATAAGGCTTAACTTCAAATAGTTCATTTTTACCATTTACTTCGTAATTAATCTTTGTATATTTTTGATGTTTAATAGCGTATTCTAATGCTTTAAAAATAACCATATCATCTTTTTTTGTTTCAAATGGCTTATTTTTAAAATCATAAAGCTTATTTGTATCTTTTATCTTACTTTCTAAAATATTTTTATCATTGTCATCTAAATCAAAGTTATCAAATAAATCGCTTTTATTTGCAAGATTAAAGGTGTGTACCATTAAAGATAAAACCTCTGGATTCATAAAGTTATCAAAGGCATTTTTAGTTATTGCTTTATAGCAACCTTTTTCATCTTTCCCACCTCTAATAAGCTCAAAATTAAAGTAAGGTTTTAGTACATCTAGTACTCTTCTTATAGTTTTATCTGATACAGGCTTATTTTTAGAGTTTAGCCAGATATTTGGGACATAATCCTTAGCATCAGCAGCTGCTTCTTCAATAATTTTATCTATGCATACTTTTTCACCGTTATTAAATCTTTTTAATAACTCTAAAACTCTTGTTGTTTGGTTTGATTCCATTTATTTTCCTATTTAGTAAATCTAATAATATTGTAATTAGTATTATAGACATATATTGTCTAAGGAAAAAAGACATCAAAATCTTTTGAATTTCTTCCATATCTTAAATATCACAACTTTTAATTATTAGACAATATATGACCAAGATACTCTCTATAATTTTAATATATAAAAAATAGGAGACATAAAATGAATATTACATATCACGCTGGACAAAGATTTTTAGAAAGAGTTGTAAATAAAGTGGATTTTACAAAATATGAAGTACATAGAACAGTTGAATATCTTGAAAGAGTATTTAAAGATGTTTTGCCAACAAGTTATAACAGATATTTACCATTGCCAGGTTTTGAGAATAAATTTTATGCAATCTATAAAGAAAATTCAATAGTTACAATAATTCCAAAAAACAAAAGAAGGAACAAATAATGTTTAATGACTTACAAAAAGAACTAGATACAAGTATAAAAAGTTTAGCTGAAAATAGTTTGTTAAAAAAACTAAGAAAACAGGGAATTGAAAGAACTGATATCTCTACAGAGAAGTTTTCTGAGCTTTTAGAACTAGAGATAGATATTATAAAATCTGATGGTAAAAAAGTTGGTTCAGGTGTTGCTGTAGGTATTGGAATTTCAATACTTACTGGTGGATTATTTTAAAAGGAATGATTATGAATACAAAAGAATTAGAAAAGATTATAGATGGTACATCAAAAAAATCAACTGCTGGAAAAGTTTGGACCATAACAAAACTTCTATCATCCGCAACTTGGATTACTGGAAAGTTTATTGCTAAAAATACCCCAACTGTTTTAGGTGCTGCATGGGAGATTAAAAAAGAGATAAATGAAGTAATTGTAGATGAGTATCAATCATATAAAAAAGAACAAAAAGAGCTAGAAATGGATGAAAGAATTAAAATGCTTACACATAAAGGAGAAGGTAGATGAGTCCAGAAACAATACTTGATGATGCTATAAAATCTATAAAAGATGGAACTGAAACTATTTCTAATAAATATGAGGAGCATATTAGAGAAAAAGCTATTGAAAAAGTAAATGCAAAAATAAAAGAAAAGAATCTTGAAGTTGAGCAAATAGAACAAGATGATTATGAAGCAATGATTTCTGATCTTTCAAAAGATATAAAAGAAGATTACGCAAAGAAAACTTCTCAAGGTTTATTAGCATTTATAGGTCTTGATATGTTATTTGGATTATAGGAGATTAAATGTTTAATTTATTATTTAAAACTACTGCATATTATGTAATTTGGAAAAAATTTAAAAAGCATATTCTATTGATCTTAAGCTCTATATTTTTAATTGGATTTATTGGAATAGTTTATGATGATTTGTTTCAAGTTATGAAAGTAAAAGATAAAGATATGCTTGGTACATTACTCTTTTTTAAATGGTTTCTTATTATGATTATTATTGCTATTAATATTTATATATTAAGAAAAACAAAAATTGATGTAAAAGAAGTTGAATTAAGCAATATCTCAAACGAGAAACAAAATGAAAAGATCATTATGAAAAAAGGTGAGCTTTTTAGTACCAGTGATTTGATTTTAAAAAAATATGAAAAAAGAGTCTAAAATAAAAATAAATAATATAGGAATATTAAATGTTAAAAAGTTTTATATATATAATATTATTATCGGTTTTTTTCAATGCTTGTTCAAGTGTCAAAAAAAATGAAAGATATTATCAAGAGAAGCTATGTAGTAAACTAGATGGATTGATGGAATATACTCTCAAAGATAAGACTAGAGTTGATTGCCTTAGTTCAGAGTATGCTATAGAAGTTGATTGGGCAGAAAAATGGGCAGAGGGTGTAGGGCAATCATTGTACTATGCTCAAATGACAAATAAGAAACCTGCTATTGCTTTAATCGTTGGTTCAAAAGATGAAAGATATGTTAGAAGATTAAATACTTTAGCTAAGAAGTTAGATATCAAAATCTTTATTGTTAATAAATAGAGAATATATTAGCTATAATATAACATATTTATCAATAAGGATTAATATGTTAGATATTAATATAGAAACACCATCTTCAATCTTGGAAGTCTTAAAGGATAATTTTAAACAAAAAAGACTAAGTTTTAACCTTACTCAAGAGGGACTTAGTAAAAAAAGTGGTGTGAGTTTAGGGAGTTTAAAAAGGTTTGAGAATAGTGGACAAATATCTTTAGAATCACTTTTAAAACTTGCCTTAGTTTTAGAGTGTTTAGAAGAGTTTAAAAATATAGCAACAATAAAAAATGAGATCCATTCAATGGATGACCTCTTAAAGCAAGAGAAACCTAAAAAACAAAGAGGCAGTATAAAATGAGTATCCAAACTATAAATGTCCATCTACACACAAATAACAAAAAAATAAAAGTTGGAACTTTAGCATATAAATCTAAAAAGATATATTTTGAATATGATAAAGAGTTTCTAAAAACAAATATAGAGCTATCACCTTACAAACTTCCAAAAAAAGATGGTGTACATATATGTCAAGAAAATACTTTTGACGGACTTTTTGGAGTATTTGCTGATAGTTTACCTGATGGTTGGGGAAAACTACTTTTAGATAGATATCTTTTAAGTAAAGGGATAAACTTTAGAGATATTACACAACTAGACAGACTGGGTCATATTGGAGAGTTTGGTATTGGAGCTTTAAGCTATGAGCCTGTAGTTGAAAATATTGCATTTAATGAAGATGAAATATCCCTTGAAAAAATAGCACAATCTTCTCAAAAAGTCTTACAAGGAACAAGCACAGAACTTCTTGATACTCTTTTGGCTATTGGAGGATCTAGTGCAGGTGCTAGACCAAAAGCCATGATACAAATAGATAATGAAAATAATATTATTCATGGTAGTCAAACTCTACAAAAAGGGTATCAACACTATATAGTGAAGTTTCCAAATTCTCTTGATGATAAAGATATCGGAAAAATAGAATATATCTACTCAATGATGGCAAAAGATGCAAAAATAGATATTCCAAATACAAAACTACTTCATACTAAAACAAATAGTTATTTTGCTATTCAAAGATTTGATAGAGTTCAAGATCAAAGAGTGCATATTCATTCTGTTGCTGGACTTACTCATACTGATTTTAGAATGCCAACTGTTGATTATGATGACCTTTTAGCTTTGACATTACATCTTACAAAAGATGTATCACAACAAAGCATGATGTTTAGATTAGCTGTATTTAATCTACTCACTCATAATAGAGATGATCATGCTAAAAACTTCTCATTTTTATTGGATAAGCAAAATAATTGGAAACTCTCTCCTGCTTATGACTTGACCTTTTCCTTTGGTCCAAACGGTGAACATAGCACAACTTATCTAGGTGAAGGGAAAAATCCTACTCTAGAACATATTCATAAACTAGCAAAAAAACATAATATAAAAAATAGTAATCATATAATATCTGAAGTACAAGATGGTGTGAAGAACTTTAAAAAATATGCTAAAGAATTAGGAATTTCACAAAGTAGCTATAAAAATATTAGTGGATCTTTTTTAATTTAATACAAAATACATTTTTATTAAGTATATGGTTAAATAGACAATATATGTCTATCTGAATTTATATAATTCTCTTATCAAACAAATAAGAGGATGTAAAAATGAGTATTAGAGAAACATTATCAAGTTATGGAATTGAATCAATTTATCACTTTACAGATAGAGCAAATTTAAAATCTATAGAACAAAATGGCATTCAATCATTGTTAAATATTGAATCAAATCAAATTGATGTTTCTCGATATGGTGCAGAAAGTTTAAGTCATACTCTTGATAAAAAAAGGGGACTTGATAAGTTTGTTCATTTATCATTTATTAAAGATCATCCCATGTATCACTCTGCTAAAAAAAGAGGAAGTATTATCTCTCCTGTATGGATAGAACTAGATATATCTATATTGTTTGATGAAAATACATTGTTCTGTGACAAGGTTGCAAATCAAACTAACTCAAATATATTTACGATTGAGGATTTATTTGAATATATTGATTTTAATACTTTAGTGAATGAAAAAGATTTTTGGACAAGAGTTGAAGCAAGAAAAGCAGAAGTAATGGCTTATAGTTCAATTAATATAAATAAAATAAAAGGGATTACAAATGGCAAATAGACCAATATTTTCAGTAAGTAACAATAAAAGAGAATTATTTAAAGAAACTGGAATAGAGTTTAAGTTCTACAATGGTTTTTCAGTATCTCAAAAATCAAAAAGTATTATTTCATTACATGAAAGTGCAAAAAAAATAGGATACAACAATATTCTAGAAGTATCAACTAAATCAGATAATGAACTGGGCTGGAAATTAAGTGCATTTAATCTTATGGTAGATTTTGAAATAGATCATCAAATATCTCTTGAATGTGCATTTCAAGGTAGTAAAATATTTGAAGGAGATGTTCAATATAAAGATATTTATTTAACTGAAAGTATAAAAGCGAAAAAAGATGAAAGATTAAGAAATTCAGGGAATATAATAGGTTTTTGTTATGAAGGTATATTTTGGGAAAATGAACCTAAAACTTCTTTTTATGATTGGCTATATATAAATACTTTATATAAAAATTATCCAGATATTATTGATGAACTAATAAAATTCGATAACTTTTCTGATATTGAATTTAATCCCAAAAGGTCAATAAATTGTCAAGCTAGAACTTGTGCAATATTGGTTTCACTTGTAAGGCTAAATTTAATAGATATAGCAATGAAATCAAAAGAAGATTTTATAAAAACTATTTATAAAATAGAACCTGTTCAGCTACAGTTATTTTAAATAGATAGTATGTGGGAAAATATTTTTGTATAAAATCAAATAACTTTTCTAATTTCAATAATTATTTATGTAGTTTTGATAATATAATAATTCATTCAAGTATTGAATATGATAAAATTAATATAATTAACACAAAACAAACATTTATTTATGGCAGTTAGTGGTAAAAAATAGAATGTTACTAATTCAGTTTGTATTAGACAGTATGTTAATACATTAAACAAGATAATCTAAAAAATATTTAAAAGGGTAATTATGGGTGATTGGGAAGATACTTTTGGAGTAGGTACAACTTTAGATGACTTAGAAAATGAGGGCTTATATGATAATAGTTTTGAAAAAGAAAATGCTATTAAAAAAGAATATGAAAGACGCTTGGAAGTTGGAAAGTCTATGCCAGAAAATGGTTATCATAATTCAAGATTTAAAAAATTTGGATTTAGTAATTTTAAACCATACGAAGACATTAAGCCATTTTCTAATAAACCGATTACATTGATTTATGGACCAAATAGTATTGGAAAATCAAGCTTGATTCATATGATGGCATACAATAACTATATCCACAAAACTAAAAACTTAGATCTAAAAAATACAGATATGTTTGGTGACAATATCAATCTTGGTGGTTTTTCAAAATTTATCCATAAAAGAGATAAAAACAATACTTTAAAATTAGAGTATCAATTTGAAGATTGTTCTGATGCTATTATTGACTTCTTAAATATCAAAAAAATTTCTCAAAGTAAAATTGAAGCTCTTAAATCATTTTCTTTAAAAGAAATAGAAGATATTATTAATAATTCTGACCAATATATACATACAGTATTTGATACTAAAATAGAAGAATTATTTGGAATTGCTAGGGAAAGAGACACTGAAGAGATAGAAAAATTACAATTTAAACGAAAGAATAATAGTTTATGTAACTCTTACTCTAATGAATGTGGCTATTTGGATAATATTGATGATGATTTTAGAGATAATAAAAATTTAATTGAAAATTATTATAAAATCATACCTTATGTGTATTCATTTGAATTTAATGATACTATTTTTAATAATGATTATGCAGATATTGATTTGCCTAAAAAAAGTGATGAAGATTTTGATTTAAGTAATACTTATATTAAAAACAAATTTATCTCGGATATTATTATTCCCCATTATATAAACAATGCAAAACTTCAATACCTAATATCAAATCAAGCATTAATGTATAAGGAAGATAAAAAGTTTACAACTCAAGAAATAAATAAGATTGCAGAGCTTACAATTGATTTTATACGAGAACTATCAGATGAATTTGAGTTTCTTAATAAATTAAAAACAACAAATGTTTCATTAAAGATAATTGTGGAAATTGGGTATCCATATAAAGATTTCGTTAATACTCCAGATAATGTTGATGTTTTAGGTGTAAGTTATTATCTTGATAATCAATTATTTGATAAGTTAGAGTGGAATAATTATGGAGAAGGTTATTCTTTATATAGTGAAAGAATTTATATCGATACCATGAGTTATGATCTTATGGATTGTAAAGCAGTTATTCCTAATATTTTTAAATCAATGCCTGATTTTTTAAAGGATAAGGTATATTTATCAGATGATCAAAAAGAATCAGGAAGTACAGTGGAATATTTTAAAGACCCTATTAATAAAATGCACGAAGACAAAACAAGCATATTATTTTTATCATATAAAAATGGATATGACGATTTAATTGGAACATTTAATGATATGCTTGGTTTTAATGAAATGCAATACATTGGACCACTAAGATTTTATCCTGAAAGAGATGCCTCATTTAAAGAGCTAGATTCTAATACTTCTATTATACCAGACTCACAAACTAGTTGGTCATACTTAAAAGAGGATGTACAACTGAGAGAAAATATTAATAAATGGCTTAAAGATGAAAATAAACTAAAAACTCCCTATGAAATTAAATATAGAGAACTTTACGATATTTCCTCAATGATTGAAAAAACAAATAAATTGAGTCTTAATGAAATAATTGATAAATATCTTAACATATATATTCAAAATAAGAATATAGACAATTTAAATGATATTGATGAAGATACTTACGAAGTAGATGAGAGAAACACTATAGTACCGAAAGATAAAAGCTTAATGTTTACTGCAATATTAAAGAAGTTAATGAAGCAGTCTGATTCAAAAGAAGAATTAGTATTTGAAGATCTTAGAAACGGTACTCAAATAAGTAATAGAGACTTAGGGCTAGGGATTAGTCAGATTTTACCTATTTTAATCGCTACTAATAGACAAAAAAATATGACTATTGCAGTCGAACAACCTGAACTTCATTTACATCCAGCAGTACAGTGTGAAATTGCTGATGAATTTATACGAAGTGCTAAGGAAAATCAAAATAGATTTTTAATTGAAACACATAGTGAGCATTTACTTCTCAGGATTATGAGAAGATTGAGAGAAACTGCTGATGGATTAATTGAAGACAAAAATTTAAAATTAACTCCAGATGATGTATGTATATTATATATTGATAGTGAAAATGAAAAAACAGAGATTTTAGAATTGAGGTTGAGTAAAACAGGAAAGTTGTTAGATAGATGGCCAAATGGCTTTTTTGAAGAAGGATTTAAAGAAAGGTTTTCATAATGTCTGGTTCAATTATTAAAGAAGTTACTCTAACTCCCCAATGTTTTGAAGCAATTTTTATTTTTTCAAAACCAAAACAGAGATATGCAAATTTTCGTTCTATGTTACAAAATTTAATTTGTAGTGGACTAATTGTAGCTCCTAATATATATTGGTTAAATGAAGTTTATAAATTAGTTGAACAATACGATCAGGAAGATAAAGATGATTTTATCAATATTCTAAACTTATTAGAGTCAAGAGTTGTAAATTATCCAAATAAGAAAAAGTTCTTAAGTGAAGATGAGTATCTAAATCAGATTGATAAACTAAATTCAATCAGAGCATTTGATTTAATCTCTGGTACAGTTAATGCTGAGTTATCTAAAACACCTGAAAATATCCCAGATGAAAAATTTATTAATAAGGGTGCAATTATTGATAAACAAACTATTCAATTTATGACAAAAATGCTAGCACCCATTTTATCTTATGCTGAAATAGTAAAAGTTATAGATCCTTATTTTAATTTTTTTCCACTTTTTTCTAAATCATCTACAGAAGAACGCTATATTAGACCAATGGAAGTAATATGTGAGTATTTGGCAAGTAGACATGGAATAAATAGGGAAGCCGAAATCGAGATTCATACTTCCGTAAAAGCAGTATCTAAGTCTGAAGGTCCAGGTAAAAAAGTTTTAAAATGGAAGTACTTAGAAAATTGGAAAGATCAAATAGCTTATTTTGAAAATAAGTACTCTCATAAAATTACTGTTTATATTTGGGAAGAAAAAAAAGAAGAGGATGAATGGCATGATAGGTATATAGATACAACACAATGTTTTATTTCAATGGGAAAAGGAAGTGATGAGAGTTCATGGACTGATTCTACATGGACAATAGCTCCAAAAGAAGAAGGTGAAAAAGTTTCAAATAAATTTAGGAGATCAAGTATATATACTTTAATAGCTACTGTTGATAGGGATAAGGGTTTACAGAAAGAATATGAAAATTTATCTAAAGTAAGAAGTGTAAAAATTTATGATGAAAATGAAAAAATATATATTCCTCAAAGAAAAGGTTTGAGAATAGTTAATAAAAAAAATTAAAAGGATTCTTAATAATAGAATAATCATATATCATTTAAGATTTTAAGATATTAACTTTGAAAACACTTAACAAATAAGTAGAGTTTTAGAACTCATTAATAAGATGAAAATAAATAAATATACTAGACAATATATGACCACTTAATATAGCATAATTCTTTTAACAATTTAAAAGGATTATACTATGAACACTACAATTACAAACTCATTAACTCAAAAACAAGCTTTTGAAGAAATATCAAAAAAGTTAGAAGATATTATAAAAGCAGATATGGTATGGCAAAATGAAGTTTCACTAAGTGGTGCAGCGGGTACTGGTAAAACTTATCTAACTACAAAACTAGTAAAAAAGTTAAAAGAGCAATTTCATATTACAATAACAGCGCCTACACATAAAGCACTTCAAGTATTAAGAGTAAATCTTTTAGCCCATGAAGTTGAAAATGTAGATACAAAAACAATACAATCCTTTTTAAATATTAAGCTTGTAACTGATTTTGATAAAGGTATTCAAAAATTTGAGCCTATAAAATCAAAAGAAAAAGATGATACAAAAACAGATATTCTAATAGTTGATGAAAGTTCTATGGTTAGTTCTGATATTTATGAATATATCGTTAAAGCAATTGAAAAATCTAGAATTAAATCTGTATTATTTGTTGGAGATGAGAATCAATTACTTCCTGTTGATAATCAAAATAATAAAGTATTTGAAATAGCTCATAAATATAGACTAAATAAAATTGTTAGACAAGCTCAAGATAGCTATATAATAAATATAGCAACAAAAGCTAGAAATATAATCAAATCCAAAAACTATCTCTCTATAAAAGAGTTCTTCAATGATGAGTCATTTAAAAATAAAGTTCAATTTTTTGATTCTAAAAATGAATTTTATGAAGATTTTTGTACGCCTGATACTTGGGCTAAAAAAGATAAAGTAATAGCTGGGTTTACTAATAATAGTGTTGAACAACACAATAAGGTTATTAGAAATAGATATTGGAAAGAAAACAATGTATTAAATCCTGAAACATTTCTAAAAGGTGATCAAGTGATATTTCAACAAGCAAATGTAATTGATGAAATAGTCGTACACCAAAATAGCGATATTGCAAAAATAGATTTAACTATTAAATGTTTTCATAAGAAATTAGAAGTTGAATATTGGAATTGTAAAGATTTAAGTGGAAGACCTTTTAAAGTAATAGATCCAAATTCAAAAGGTCGATTTGAAATGGTTTTAAATAAACTTGCAAAAAGTGCAAAATTTGAAAAGAATTATGTGCAAAGAAGTACAAAATGGAGATTGTTTTATAGTATAAAAAATATGTTTATAGATGTAAAATATATCTACGCATCTACTATTCATAAACTACAAGGTAGCACATATGAAACTGTTTATATTGATTTGACAGAAATACAAAAGATGAATGATAAAGATATGATGTATAGACTTTTGTATGTTGCAATTACAAGAGCTTCTAAAGATATAAAAGTATTATTGCCAAATAATGCAAATAAAATACTTGAAGAGCATCAGGCTTCTGTTTTAGATTCTATTGACTTTGAATTAGATAAGTTGAATTTGGATTTTTAGAATTGTTTTTATAGACAATATATGTCTATACAATCTACTATAATTAATCTATAAAACAACTTGAATAAGGAATTAATGTGAAAACAACAAACTTTAGAGATTTACCAATTTCATACAATAAAAAATATACAATGACAATAAATAAACTTTATCGTTTAAGTATGGTTGTATCTATTAATGGAAGAAGATTTTATATTTCAATACCTAAAAATTCATCTTGGATTCATGTGACTTTATATGAAGGATTAGTATGTACCGTTATAAAAGAACAATATTTTAGTGGTGAAAGGGAATATGCTAAATTGACATTCATAGAAAGTAATGAAAATACATATTATGAAAAAGAGAATAATTATAAGGAAGCAGCTATGTATAGTAGTTTCACAAAATATTATGAAGTTCTTGAATGTAGTATCGATGCAAGTCTTTTAACTATAAAGAAAAATTATAAAACATTAATTAGACAATACCATTATGATACCTTGGCAAGTAAGGATTTACCAAAAGATATAAATGAAGCGTATCAGATATTGAAAAGACTAAATACTTAATAGACAATATATGTCTAAAGTTTAGTTTATAATATTGCTATAAGTGTCAAAGAGAGATTTTGATAAGATAATGAATATACCGAGGAAATATAGAAAATGAAAAATACTAAAAATAGATTTGAAAATGCACCAAAACTACCTAGTGAGTATGAAAAAGTTGCTATATATGTAGAAGAAGAAAGAGAAGATCAAGTAAAAGAGTATGTATCAACACAAAATGCAGCTGAAAGGTTTGATACACTAAGAGAAAATTTTCATGCTAATTATGGTGAAATCAAATCTTTTAATCTTGCTGAATATTTGTATGAATTATATAAAAATAAAAAATCTGTAAATATGGAGCTAATGAGCTATCTTTTAGATGATGAAGATTTGGATATGTTGTCAGTATCAAAAAATGGTTTAAGTATTTTAATGATTGCCGTTTTACTTAATAATGTTGAATTAGTAGATTTTATAATAAGTAAATATAGTGATATAAAAAATCTCAATTTAGCTGAAGTTATGAAAAACTTTTATAATGAAACTCCTAAACTCAGAGCCAATTGGAATGATTTAGATGATGCTGAATATGATCCAGGTAAAAAGATATACGATACAATTAAATATCTACTAAAAAAAGGAATAGATATAAAGAGTAGATGCAAAAATGATAATAATACTTTTTTATATGCTGTTTTGATGAGAAGCAAAGTACTTATCAAATTATTTTTAGAATGTGGAGCAGATATAAATGAATATGAAAAAGTAGAGTTTTTTGATGGGAAAATATATCATGCAACGTCTTTATTCTATGCAGCATCTAATAAAGATATTGAAACCTGCAAATATTTAATTGAAAATGGTGCAAATATTGATATAGAATATGATTTATTTCATAGAATGTTGCATAAAGAATCACGATTAGATAATGATGATAGAGGATTTTTACAAGTTGCTATTGAATTACAAGATTACTCTTTAATTAAACTTGTAATTCAAAAACATAAAGACAATAATATTCCTTATGCAAAAGGTTATTACATATCGCCATTATTAAAAAAAGAAATTTACCAAGATATTGGTGACGGACATAACATACCAATATTTAATGATCCAGAAAAAGAGATTAAAGAGATTTGTAGCTCAATAAAACTTCTTTCTGTTTGTGATATAAAAGTAATGAAACATGCAAATGAATTAAAATATAAAGAATCAACAAAACCTATTAACATAGATTATGATGCAACAGTAAGTGATTGTATTGATTTTGCAAAAAAAGCTAAGTTATTTTATAGTAAGGAAAATACAAACCTTATTATTGAGTTGATTAACGATCTTTACAAAATGAATGCTGATATGAATGTATATAATCCATTAAAAAAATCTATATTTACAACTAAAAATCTTGATTTAATTAAATTGTTAATTAACAATGGTTCTAGTGTGAATCAAATAAATTATAATTCTGATAAAAATCAAATAAATTTATTAATGGAAGTATGTTCATCTGAAAAATTGGGACGTAAAAAATTAAAAATTATAAACTTATTAATAGAAAATGGAGCAGACATACATTATAAAGATAAAAATGGAAATAACATTTTATTTCATATAATAGATGCTTATCAAGATAAGTTTAGTATTGATCAATATGAAAATGAAAATGGTGAAATGATAACTGATACTCATGAACTTCCTAAGTATTCATCAGAAAAAATATTAATTTATCTTCTTCAAAATGGTGCAGATATAAACCACAAAAACAATATGGGTATGACACCACTTATGCACTATGCTTTAAAAGGTGAAGATAGGCTTGTTAAAATTTTGATAGACAATGGTGCAGATATAAATGTAAAGTCAGAGATGACTGCTTTTGATCTAGCTACTAATGATGATATAAAAAATCTTATTAAAAGCACTACAAACCACACCCCACAAAAATTAGTAAAACTTCTCACAAACTTCACTATAGATAAACCTATAAAATACACTACACACACTTGGGATTTTGGCAGTTTAAATAATAGTGAGTATAAAAACTTTGATGGGTATATGAGTGCTGTTAAATCTCAATTTGCAACTATGAAAGATGAACTTAAAGAGTTGTCTCCTAATCTTTATAAGAAAGTATATACATTTTTATTAGAAACTAATCCAGATGAAAACTATAGCTGGTGTAGTAAAGGTGATATAAATATCGGATGGTCAAGTTTGGATGAACTAAATGAGTATTGTGATAGTGGAAAAAATCCTTTTGATTTTAGACTCAAAAAAGCTATAACTTTAAGTGATGGTACAAAAATTAGAAAGTTTGAGGACATCATAAATTTATTTAAACAAGAGATACAGGTAAGAAGTGACTTCAAAACTCTTGAAAAGATATTTAACACTATAGGTAAACATCTACCTGAAGATTTGATATTAACTAAATCTAAGATTGAAGGTGAATTTTATATAGATGTAGAGAAGATTACAATTGCATTAAATAAGATATTTGATCCTATAAAAAAACGAAAAGAATTAAAAAATATATTAGTAAAATTAACTATGCCAGAAAGTGAATATTTTGAACTAAAAATAATACATATAGACTCACTATCTACTCTAAATAGTAAAGATCTATTCAAAAAGGTAGAAAGAGGTGACTTTGCAGGTATTAAGAATAATCTTACAAACCTTTGTGATTGGAGTGTTGAAGGAAGCTTTGAGAATGAGAACTTTAGAATCAACTATTTAAAAAGTAACAATGTAAAAGATATTGAAAAACTAGAGAACAAACCAAAAGGTTTTACGCATGTTTTGAGGTTTTATAAGTAAAATAGATTGTGGTATAATATTTTAAATAGCAAGGAGTTTAAAAATGATATCAAAAGATCTAGTTCTTGATTATTTAAAGCAATATAAAAAAAAGCATACTAAAGACTATAATCTAAATAAAATAGGTTTATTTGGTAGTATTGCAAGAGGTGATAATAATAAACATAGTGATCTAGATATAGTTGTAGAATTTTCTAAACCAAACTTATTTGTACAAGCAGGTATTATGGAGGATTTAAAAGAAAAATTTAATGTAGATGTAGATGTAATAGCATTATCAAATCATATGAATCCAAAACTATTAAATAGAATAAACAAAGATGTAATATATGTATGATAAATCGCTAGCACAAGATATAATTGAAGATATTTTATTATCTGTAAATAAGATAATATCAAGATCAAAAAATATAAAAAATGCAGATGATTTTTATATAATGAAAACTCCTTAATCCTTTTGGATAGTATATGTATGCAACTTATAGCTATTGGTCAGGGTATAAAAGATGTTGATAAATTAACAAATAAAGAATTACTTATAAACTATTCAAATATTCCTTGGAGAAATATTGCAGGGATAAGAGATATACTCTCACATAACTATTTTAATCTAAATGCAGAAACAGTATTTGGTATATTAGGTGAAAATATAGAAGAACTTAAAAAAACTTTAGAAACAATTTTAAAAGATTTAAAATAATAATGATTATTTAATCAAAGCTTATGGAACTAAATATGAAAATACTTTTAATAGAAGATCGTATAAAAAGACAACAACTTTTTATGGAAGAGACAAATATAGAGCTTGATAGTTACAGTGATATACTTTTTAACTGCACAGGTGAAGCATATGATGAAGTATTTTATCAACTCCAAAATGATACATTTGATTTAACTCCTTATGATATTATCATCTCACATAAATCGGCTTATGGGGATAAAAATACTCAAACCTTAGAAAAACTAAAAAAACACTGTAAAGATACAAATACTCCATTAATATTTTTCTCAGGTGGTATCAGTGCTACATATTACAATGAAGAAGAGTATAAAGTGATGGAATTAAATTCTAAAACTTTTTATAGTAAAAATTTAGAACTTTTCTTAGAAGCCACAAAAACAGAAGATAAGAATATCTTAATGTTATGTTATGGGAGAAAGTGGAAACTAAATATTGTATTAAATATTTTAGAAAAAATAAACTTTTCACTAGAAAAAAACGATGATGATAAAATATATTATCCAGAGTTTGTAACTGATTGTGATATTGAAAAACTTCAGATATTAGATATGAAACTGCATGAAGTAGTAATAGAAAATAATCGAACAAGTATGGATGAGATATTTCTGCTAAAAGATAGCATATACCAATTTATAAAAGAGACAACAAATGACTAATGTAATAATCCATAAAGACAATATTAGTTTTTTTGAGGATTTTGAAGATGAAATTTATTTTGATAATTATGATAAAAGTGATATAGATAGATACATTTCACAAGAGATACTACCAGATCTTTTAGAGATAAAACCAGATGTAATATATATCAAAGATAATTTATCTCTAAACTACCTTGAACTTTTAGGTTTAAGAGTGGCCTATCATATTAGACTTACAGAGAACCTAAAATATTTACCAATAGTTGTTATAAGTGACCTTGATGGTTATATACTAAACAAACTTGATGCTAGTGCAAATATACTTTTTACTAAAAATACATTTTTGATACAAAATACAAAAAGTGAATATAATAAAATAAAAAATAAAGATTTTAAAAATCTTACTCAAGAAGAGTATCAATCTGAGTTTTTAGACAAAATTAGAGTAGAACAACCTAAAGATTATCTATCTCATCATAGTATTGCAAATGAGTGGAGTATTTACAAATGGAGTGATATTTTAGATGTTAAAAGTGAAGCTACACAAACAAATAAAGAAAAAATAGAAAATCTACTTTATTTTAAATACCTAAAAGTAAAACAAAAACAATATGATAATGAAAATATAGAGATAAAAAAACCTTCAAAAAAAGGGAAAGTACTTCTTATAGATGATGAGTGGGATAAGGGATGGAGTGATATTTTAAAAGTTATATTTCAATCAAATCGTGAAATAGAGTTTAAACCATTTATAACAACATTTAAAGATAGAAATTCCTTAAGTGACTTAACTTATAAAAGAATAGCAAATGAAAATTCAGATGTTGTTATTTTAGATTTAAGGTTTTTACAATCAGATCATGAAACAAATGACATTGATAGCTATACAGGTATAAAGATACTTAAAAAGATTCATGAAATAAATGCTGGTATTCAAGTTATTATGCTTACAGCTACAAGTAAAAGTACTATCTTAGAAAAACTTTATGAAAAGAAAATATTAGGATATATCAAAAAAGAGCACCCAGATGATGTAAGTATTAATACAGTTGAGAATATAAATAAACTTGTGGACTTAGTAGATGATGGATTAGAAAAAAAATATTTAAAAGAAATTTGGAATATTCAACAAAATAATTCTTTAATATTACAAAAGAATATTTTTGCTCAATATAAATTAAATACAGAAAAAAATCAATCATATTTAAATATATTGCAAAATGAAAACTTTTTTATTTTTGATATATTAGATTCTAGTAATAACAATAGACTAGCTTATGCAGCTCTTTCAATGGCACGATTTTTAGAAGCTATTCTTACTATATTTATTGATGAAAAAAAACAAATTTTTTGGGATGGAGAGGAGTGTAAGAAAAGCTCAGTTTACAATCAGCTACAAATGATTATAAAAAAACTTGATGATGGTAATGAAACTAAAGCAAGAAATATTATAAATTCTAATCTTAACACATTAATTTATAATCGAAATAAATACTTACATGCAAACGATAACATAAAATTTGAACAAAAAGAAATGCCTAAATGGTTTTTAAAACTTAATAATATTCTTGAAGTTATTCAAAACCCACCAAAACTAAGGGTGTATGATAGAACTAATTTACTAGGAAACCTTCAAAATAAATTTAATAATTAGTCAAAATATGATCTTGTGATTGATATTGGAAGATCTTTTTTTAGAAAATAGATATGGGATTTTAGATAGTAACTGATTAAAAAAATGTCACTATATTTTAACCTTATATCGAATATTTCTACCTGCAGTTCCAGTGATTTGCTCAATACATCCAAAATCTAATAACTCAGCAATATCTCTTACGGCAGTTGCTTTACTTACTTTTGTCAAAGCTATATATTTTTTGGTATTTATGCCACCTTCAAAGTTTTCACTACCCATATCTAGTATTTTATTTAATACTTTTATTTGCCGTTCATTTAGAGCATTTTTTCTATGCTTATCCCAAAACTTTGTTTTTTGTATTAGATATTCAATATTTTTAAGTGCTTGTTGCATTGCTTTGTTTAAAATATTTAGATGCCAGATTAACCAAGGTGTTAAATCAAACTCTTTATTTAAAAAGAGATTTGTAGTACTGTCTAAAATATCATAGTATTCATTTCTATTACCACTAATTGCCGTTGAGATAGAATAGAGTTTAAACTGTGTATTTGAATTGTTAGAAGATAATATATAATCAGTAATGGCTCTAGCCAATCTTCCATTTCCATCATCATAAGGGTGAATTAGCACAAACCAAAGATGTGCAATGGCAGATTTAATATAAATATTCTCATCGCTTGTATTACAATAATCTAAAAACTTTTCAATATCTGTATCTATTTTTTCTGCAGGCACTGCTTTATAGTGAACTTTTTCATGACCAATTGCTCCTGAAACCACTTCCATATCACTATGGTTTCTAAACTTTGCAATTGTAATCTTATTTATTCTGTCATATTGGGTATGTTCAAACAGACAATTGTGCCATCCATGAAGCCTATCTAACTTTAAATCACTTTTATTTAGATTTGAATCAATAAGAATCTCTACAAGATTATCAGTAGCTCGTGTGGAGTATTTGTCACTTCTTCCATCAAAATATTTATCTAGTTTTTTTCTAAAAGATGATCTTATACTCTCTCTTTTGAATACTTCACCTTCTATAAGTGAAGTATTAATAGCCTCATCTGTTAATGTTTCTATCTCAATATTTATAATATCTTCACTACTAAATAATTTTGAAATACCATCAAGTATTCCCCTGTTATACTCTATTTGACTGATAATATCAGTTAATTCTGATTTGTCATAATTGAAGTTTGGATACTCTTTATGTTGCCATATCCATTTGATAATTTCTTCTTTCATATTCTGACCCTTGAAACGAATAATAAATATAATAGTATCACAATATGAGTCGATTAAAGCTTATAATCGTATCATAGATATAACAATTTTAAATGATACAAACTATAAAAAATACTAATAGACAAAATATGTCCTAGTCTTTTTGTAAAATCTTTTAAATAAATATAAAGAGATAAAGTATGAAAAATAAACAAACAATAAAAATACCAAAACAAAAACAAAGAGTAACATGGGGATTTAATCCTGTTAGTAGAGTTAAACCAAGTAAAAAGCTTTATAACAGGAAAAAAATCAATAAATTAATTGAAAAGATTTAAGTAATATGAGTAAATTAATTATTACACATAATAAGACTTTCCATGCAGATGAAGTAGCAGCAGTAGCACTTCTAAAAGTATTTACAAATGAAAATATTATTGTAAATAGAGTTGATCATAATACAACAGACTTCTCAAACTGTGATTTAGTTATTGATATAGGAAAGAAGTTTGATGGTGTTAAATACTTTGATCACCATCAGTATAAAGGTGGGAAAAGTTCTGCAGGTCTTATTTGGGATTATTTAGATTTAAATGATAAGTATCCAAAAATATCTAAACTAATTGATTTAATAGATAAAAATGATACAGGTGTTCAAAAAGCAAAACCATTTGAATTTTCATCTTTAATTAAATGCAAAACCTTTTAAACAAAACAATGAAATGGTTTTTGTACATAGTGCAGGGCACTTTGCTATTGCAAAAGACGAAAAACAAATGAAGAAGTTTTTAAAAGGAATTTAAAAAGATGGAAAAAGAAGGTGAGTATCAACACAAAAGTATAAAACATCTAATGTTAACTTCATTTTTTAATATTTTAGAAGATGAAATTAAATATGTTGCAGAGGAAAGCAATAGTACATTTATTTACAAAAGATGGACGGAAAGAGATTATAAATCATTGAATACTAGACAATTAGATTTTTTAAAAGTGTTAGATTTAAGCTTTTTAAATTTAAATAAAATACCTCAAGAAATAGGCTGTCTTGAAAATTTAGAAGAATTGAACTTAGCAGGAAATTCTCTAAAAGAATTACCTGAAGAAATATATAATCTAAAAAATCTAAAAGTTTTAATTCTAGGTGATGTAATAAGTGGAGGTAATAATCTTACTTCTTTATCAAGAAATATTGAAAAACTAACAAACCTTGAAGTATTAAAAATTGTTTGGAATGAAGATTTAAAAGAATTACCAAAAGAGATACTAAAGCTTCCTAAACTAGATTTAGTTCTTTTATCACAGCGAAGTATCTTAAACAATGATGTTGGACAAAAGCTTTTAATGAAGTGTTATATAGATATTGAAGATTTATATAACGACTAGACAAAATATGTCTTTATTTTTTTCTATACTCTTTTTATAAAATCAAAAAGGAAAACTATGTATAACAAAGTAATATTTGTTGGTAACTTAACAAGAGATATAGAATTAAAGTTTATTAAAAATGGTACAGCAGTAGCCAAATCTGCAATTGCAACAACTTTTAAATATAAATCATCAAATGCAGAACAAAAAGAAGAGGTTTGTTTTTTAGATTTTACAATTTTTGGAAGATCTGCTGAAGTTGCTAACCAGTACTTACATAAAGGCTCAAAAGTACTTTTAGAAGGAAGATTAATCTTTGACCAATGGATTGCTCAAGATGGAACAAATAGAAATAGACACTCTTTAAGAGTTGAAACTATGAAAATGTTAGGCTCAAAAGATGAAAATAGACCATCTGCAGTTGAACATAAACCAGAACCATATCAAGCAAAAGCTTCAGAGAAAATACCTGAAGTAGATATTGATGAAGATGATATACCTTTTTAAAGATAAGTAAATACTATTAATCATCAGTATAAAAAATAACACAAATTAAATATAGGAAGTAAAATGAAAGAAAGTAAAGAAAATAAAAGTATAGAAATTTCAATTAGTAAAATTAAAGCAACATCAACTGTAGATATAAAGAAACTAAGAGATACAGAACAAGCTGTTTTAAACTACATGCTTCTTTCTTTTGAAAAATATAAATATGTAAAAGATAATCTTAAAGAAGGTGATTTTACTTTTACAGTTCATGAATATATATACAATGCTCTTTATAGTTTAGAAAAATTTATTATTAAAGAATCAAATAAAAAGTTTGATGTTAAATTTATTAATTTCTTTATTAAAACTGTAGCTAAATTACTAAGTGATGATAAGGTTGTTAAAAAGACTTCTATATTAAATATTCTTTCAAAAGCACCAAGTACAGATATAGCAAATGATTTAAATTTACTACTTTTTTATTCTATAGAAAAGGTTCAAGCAGAAAAAAATTATACAGACGGCGATAATGTTATTCACTTTGAATTTGAAGATTTAAATAGTTTTACAAAAGCAACTTTTGTTGAAGACAGACTAATAAAAGTAGAAACAACAAATATAGAGCATATTCCTGATGAATTATATGATACAGCAGATAATACTATTAAGTTTTTAACTGAAGGAAATATGCAAGATCCTGATATGAAATACAGTTTTTATCCTCCTAATAAAGAGTCAAATGGCTTAATGAAATTTTGTATTCAAAAAGATGTTTTAAAAATAACTAAAAGACAGGAACTAAAAGAAGATTCCATATCAAGTTTATTTCAATGGGCTGATAAATATAACTTAGATGAAGAAACTTTTCCAAGAGATTTAGAAAAATTAACTAATTTAGTAGAACTAAATATATCAAATAAAGGTATAAAAGAGTTACCCAAAGAGCTTATTTTATTAGAAAAATTAGTAGTTTTAGATGCTGCTTTTAATAATATAAAAGAAGTACCAAAAGAGTTTGAAAATCTTAGGTCTTTATGTATGATTATATTAGAATCAAATGAAATTCCTGAAATTCCTGAAGTAATTTTAAATAAAAAGAATTTGATATTTTTATCTTTAAAAGCTAACAAAATTAAAACTATACCATCTAATATATCGAATTTAAAAATATTAAATAGTTTATGTTTATGTTGTAATAATATAGATAAAATACCAAATGAATTAACAAAATTAAAAAACTTAAGCTCTTTTTGTATACATGGGAATAGATTAAAAAGTATTCCAAAAGATATTGTTAATTTAAATAAATTAAAAAGACTTGCTTTTTCAAATAACTATGTAAAGAGTTTTCCAAAAGATTTACAAAAATTAAAAGAGTTAGAAGAACTAGAGTTTGAAAACAATCTTATTGAAAATTTGGATAAGGATATTTTTAAATTACCAAATTTAAAACAATTAACTTTTGATGATAATCTTTTTAATTCAAATATAGATGACATTAAAAAATTGAATATGGACACTTTAAACATTACACATTCTAAATTATTTGATGACAGTTCTAATATACTTAAAAATTTACCCTTTACTTTTGAAGAAACTGCTTATTGGGTTGATGAAGAAGATAGAAGAGAAAATGGATGTGTTAAGTTGTCAAATGAATGATATATTTATTGTAATAAGACATTAAATTTTAAAAGGAAATACATAAAATGAAGAAACTAATCTTAGTATTACTATTATTACTAAACACAATAACATACGCTTCAAGCTTACCAAATGAAGCTATTGTAAAGATATTTGCATCAATCTCTAGCCCAAACTATAAATACCCTTGGCAAACAAGTAAGATATTAAGATACAAGGGTTCAGGTTCTATTATAAAAGATAATATGATTCTTACATCAGCTCATGTTGTAAGTGGTGCTAGATTTTTAGAAGTGCAAAAAGAGAATGATCCTAAAAAGTATATTGCCAATGTTAAGTATATATCTCATCAAGCAGATCTTGCTATTGTTGAAGTTGAAGATAAAACATTCTTTAAAGGTATAAAAGAGTTAAAGCTTAACTCAAATGTAAAACCAAGAGATGAAGTTACAGTATTAGGTTATCCAGTAGGTGGTCAAACTATTTCAACTACTACAGGTGTTGTTTCAAGAATAGAATATACAAACTATGCGTGGAGTGGTGAATATCTATTAGCTGTACAAGTGGATGCTGCAATTAATAGTGGAAATAGTGGTGGTCCTGCAATTAATAAAGATGGAGAGATTATTGGTGTTGCTATGATGAGTTTAACAAAAGCTAGTAATATCTCATATATAGTTCCTTCTATTATTGTAAACACTTTTTTAGAAGATATAAAAGATGGTGTTGTAAATGGTTTTGGAGATGATGGTACTTCAATAAACTATATTAGAAATGATAGTGTAAAAAAATACTTTGGTCTAAAAAATGGTGATGGAGTTTTAGTCACAAAAGTTGCTTATGGAGCAGAGAACTATAAAGAAGACGATATTATAATTGAAATAGATGGTAATACAATTGCAAATGATGGAACAATCAAATCTCAATTTGGAAGAGTATATAGTAATCTAATTATTCATCAAAAACAAATAGGTGATACACTTGATATAAAAGTATTGAGAGATAAAAAAATTATATCTTTTAAACAAACTATTAAAAGAATCAATCCATTGATAAAAAGAGAGTTTAACAAGGAACCTAGATATCTTATCTTTGGTGGTTTAGCTTTTACACCACTTACAAAGAACTATGTGTTTGCTATATCTAAAAAAACAACTTCAATTGAAATGCTTTTTTATAATAAAGATCAAACAGAAGATTTTAATGAAGCAGTTATTTGGATGCAAGATATATTCCCTCATAAAATAAATAGAGGATATAGCTCAGCTGCATATGTAGTTGAAACAGTAAATGATATCAAGGTTAAAAACTTCAAACACTTCGTAACTCTTATAGATAATTTGGATACAGAATTCGTAGTAATAAAAACACTAGAAAAGCAAAAGATTGTATTAGATGTAAAAGAAGCCAGAGAAAGCTTTAAAGAGTTAAAATCGATATATAGACTTCAAAGCGATAGAAGAGTTGAATAAATTAAAACTATGGAGAGATGAAAATCCTATAAAGAATTTAGAATCCCTTAAAAATAGCTATTATAAAGATTTTGATGGTTCGGTAGGATTACCTATTAATGAGGAAAACTACCTAAATATTAAAAAGCTCATTTTACCTCTTGGAGACACTTATAAAAAAGATATACCTAAAGAGATAGGTGATTTAACTAATTTAAATGAACTTTCTATAATTGCAAGAAATGTAAAGAATATACCTAATGAGATATTTAATCTTCCAAATCTAAAAAAGCTTGATATAAGTATTGATTGTGATTATAAAATAAGTAGTAAGAATTTAAAAGTACTTATATATAATGGCTGTAAAGATATTATGATCAATACACTTGAACGAAGAATACAATATAAAGACACAGTAAAAGATGAGCAAATACTAAACTATTTAGAAAAGAATGATTTATATGTTACATCAAAAGACTTTGGTATATCAAAAGATGATTTGTATTCTATATCTAAACATATTGCTTCTACAGATGAAGAGTTCTCCAAATATATGAAAAAGTTTTTAGATAAAAAACATAAATTTGGATACGAAGCATTTATTTATGCAATTGATAACAATGAAAAAGAAATCAATGATTTAATAAACTTTATTGAACTAGATTACGAGATTACAGAAAATCATAATACATATGTCGAAGATATATTAGAAGTAGCTATATCAATAGTTGAATATTTCCCTTTTAAATCATTAGATATTTTAGATAATATCAATGAGACATACCCTATAGTAGGGAGTCTTCCTGCTGAAACTCTAGATTTATCTGTTAATATAGTTTATAGTATTGCAAAAAAAGAAGGCATTAAAAAAGCACTTGAATATTTGAGTATTATAGAGGTTGATCATTTTAAACTTGATGCTTTAGAGAAACTTGTTTTAATCTCTAGCACTAAAGATATAAGTGATCTTTTAATGAATATGATTAAAAAATTAGAATCTAATATTAAGGAAGAATAATATAATTACTAATGTAAACTAAATATAAAAAAATCTTTCTTGTAGACATAACCTGTCCATCACTAACACTATAATTTAAAATAATTCAATCTAACTACATAATACAGGGAAAAAATGACACAAGAAAGAGATCCTAGAGTAAAAAAATTCTTTTATTTAGCCTTAACACTAATAATTTGTTTACTTGTCTTAATATATTCCGTTTTTACAACAATAAAAAATATAAGAAAACTTCCATCATTAAATATCACAAAAAATGAACTAGCAGTTAGAGGAGATATTTACAGCTCTGATAACTTTAAAATTACAACTTCAAGAAAACTATATAAAGCATCAATAGATACAAGATATTTAGATATAAATAAAAAAGAGTTGTTTATAAAACTATTTTCAATATACAGTAATATCCCAAGTGAAAAAATATTAAAAAAAATAGATAAATCATTACTAAAACCATCTACTGTAGTACTATCTTACAATATAGATTCAAAAACTGCAAAGAATCTAAAAGCACTTAGTTATAAACTTAGACAATTAGATGTTTTTATTTCAAGAAAAATCAATGGAAGTAAAAAATTAACTGCCTTAGATGTACTTGAAAGTGGTGAAAAAAGAATTTACTCTTATGAAGATGTATTGACTCCAACTATAGGTTATATCAGAAAATATGAATCCCAAAAAGGAACTACAAAAGTAAAAGGAATAAAGGGTTTAGAAAAGAAATTTGATAATCTTTTAAATAATAGTGAAGATGGCATGCTAAAAGGGAAAAGAGATGTAAACTCTTATATTAGCTTTGATAAAAACTCTATATTAAAACAAAGAGTAGATGGTTCAAATATTTATTTAAATATTCCACTAAGACTTCAAAAAAATATTGAAATGGTTTTAGATATTTATAAGAAGGAATTAAAAGCAGATGAGATTATAGTTTCTATAATGGAAAGTAAAACAGGGAAAGTATTATCTTTAGCATCCTCAAATAGATTTAATCCTGAACGAATATTTCAAGAAGATATTCCATCTCTTAATGTAAAAGCAGTTGAGTATCCATTTGAACCAGGATCAATTATAAAACCTATATCAATAGCTTTAGTTTTAGATAAAAAAAGAATAAGAAAAAATGAACTTTTTTCAGCGCATAACTTAAAAGGTAATTCCAACAGTAAAGGTCTATATCCAAAAGGAAGATATAAAATAGGAAGACACTATATTCATGATGATCATAGATTTAAAAAACATTATCTAACACTAGATGATATTGTAATATTCTCTTCAAATATAGGAACATTACTATTGGCACAAAGATTAAGTGGAAAAGAGATGTTAGATGGAATGCATAATTTTGGATTTACTAAAAAAACAGGAATTGAGCTACCTTATGAAAGAGTAGGAATACTTCCATCTTTAAAACAATTCTCTGCTGGTGAACGTAATAACAGTGATAATGTATTTAAAGCAACAGTATCTTATGGACAAGGAATGACATCAACATTTATGCAAGTACTAAAAGCATATACAGTTTTTAATAATGAAGGCTATGTAACTACTCCAAAATTAGTTTCTCACATTCAAAATGATACAACTAAATATTTAAGCAATAAAAATGATATAAAAAGAGTTATTTCAAAAGATACAGCAAAAGAGATAAAGAGACTTCTAATAAAAACAGTTGATAAAGGAACAGGAAGAAGTGCAAGAATTGAAGGTTTAGAAATTGGTGGAAAAACAGGAACAGCTCAAATAGCAAGAAAAGGAAAATATCAAAAAGAGTATATTAGTTCATTTTTTGGATTTGTAAATGATGCCCAGAATTCTTATACAATTGGAGTTACAGTTTTTAATCCAAATTCAAAAGGTAAAAAAAGATATCAGTACTATGCTTCTAAATCTGCTGTTCCTGTATTTAAAGAAGTTACTAATATTTTATTAAAGCTTGGATATTTGAGTAAATAGATAATATCTTCGTGCTCACTATTAGAAAATGAAGAAAAAATATTATTTTTGTGGTCCCATTTAAGTTGCAAAATCAAATTATTACTAATCCTAATTAATTAGGTTTCCATAAAAGTTAAATCTATTCTAATAACCTTTGAATCTAAAATTATATAAACACTAGAATTAAGATTTAAAAAAGATTAATTACTATTAGTAATCATCTCAATAGTTTTATTTGCTTCTAAAGAACCTCTTTTATAGGGCATTGATAAATATTTTTTAATTGTATTTAAATCTGAATGGCCCAAAGCCCCAGATAAGTATGTCGCATTAAGTCCTTGCTCTGCCATTGCAGAAATTACTACATTTCTTAAATAGTGAATTCCAAAACTAGGATTATTTAAGTATTTTTTTAACTTATCTGTCTGAGCTTTAATATTTTGAATATGTTCTTTATGATTAATAGGAGATTGAAATATATAATACTTTCTATTTGATGGGATAGTCAATAGTAATAAGGCAATAGAATCAGGTAAAACAAAAGTTTGTTCTTCTCCATTTTTAGTATTTGGTAATGTGTATAAACCATTTTTAAAATCAATATTCTCCCATTTCAAAGTCAATATTTCAGATTTTCTTCTTCCTTGAAGAGCAAATAAATATAGAGCTTGAAAATATGGATTATCTTTAAATGTAGTTGTAATTGCATTATGAATCTCTTTTAATAAAATTGATGCGCTTTCTACTTTCTTTTTAGTTTTTGGTCTAGTAACCGTAATTCCTGTGCATGGGTTAAATAATATAATTCTATTTGCTATTGCACTTTTAAATATTGGATTTAATATTTCTAGTGTCATTTTTTGTGTTCTAGGACTTAATTTTAATTTCTTTATTACCTAGTTCATTTTTTATATAAGTAGTATAAAAATTTTTTATCGTATTTCTCCACTTGTTTTTACTATATGAGTTACTATCTTCTATTGTTTCGAAATAATTAGTTGCAAATTTATCTAAACTTATATTATCATCAATTTTTTTGTCATTATTTTTTATATCTTCTTTATAATTGAATGAGTCAGATTTTGCTTTATTAATTCTTGTTCTTTTATCCCATGTTTTATCTGAGTAGTCAAAAATCTAAAAAAAGTTTTATTAGCTTTTAATCCTGTATCAATAATATTAATAAACTCATCTCTATTTATTGCCATAATATAACTTCTTTTAAAAGGTAACACTCTAGGTAACACTTTTATTTGAATTGATTATAACATGATAGGAATTGAAAGTAAAGATAAAAGCCTGTATTAAAGCTATTTGGAATTAATACAAACCTTAAGGAATGATATGTGAGTTGGATTTCCTCCTAATGACAGAAGTTCAAATCTTCTCGGGGTCGCCAATGTTTTTACTATTTTAAAGCTTAATCAAAAACTATTTAATACTGTAAGCAGCTATAACATCACCCATTTCAGTAGTAGATAAAACTTCTTTTGCATCATATGCACTTAAGTCTTTTGTTCTATATCCATCTTTTAATACATTTCTAATTGCTTTTTCTATCATATCTGCTGCTTTATCTTCTCCTAGTGAATATCTTAGCATCATTGCTGCACTCTCTATTGTTGCTATTGGGTTTGCTATCCCTTGTCCTGCTATATCTGGTGCACTT
>NYWO01000064.1 GCA_002685075.1 Arcobacter sp. | reverse complement strand
TGGCCGTCTATTTGGTGAAGATATCGCAGCCGGTGCAATGCAGTATATGCTTAACTCTGTTTTATTCTCTGCTGTAGCGGCAATGGATGATGCGGATATTAACTACGATGGTACTGCGGGTGTTGCTTCATTATCTAGCTTAGTTCAAGGTGCTGGCAAGTTTGGTGACCGTCAATCTGCTATCGTTGCTTGGGTTATGCACTCTAAGTCACAAACTGACATTTGGGGCAATGCTGTTGGTAACTCTAACGACCTGTTTGATTTTGGTACTATCCGTGTTGTTTCTGATGGTCATGGCCGTCCGTTAATTATGACTGACTCGGACGCGCTACACTTTGATAATGCTGGTACTGAAAACTACATCCAGCTTGGTTTAGTTGCTGGCGCTTTATCTGTGCAAGACCAAGGTGACTTCCGCTCGTACAACGTAACTACGTTAGAAGAAGAAAACGCTAAGCAACTTCTTAAATCAGAAGGCTCATTCATGCTAGGTCTGAAAGGTTACTCTTTCTCTCCAAGCGTTGTTAAGCCTAATGACACTGCATTAGCTACGCCTGCCAACTGGACTCGTATCACTGACTTAGGTCTTAAAGATACAGCTGGCGTTGTTGTAACTACTTTATAAGGAGCTTTAAAATGGCTAAAGTATTTAAATTCTCTGATGTTGTTTTAACTGCAACTGATGGCAAGAAAGAATACAAGCTTACTCCTGTGTCAATGGCAACGGTTAATCTTTCTGGTATGACTGTATCAGGCGAAGATTACTACGTTAAAAAAGCTGTTGCACTTGGTGCTACTAAAGCTAAGTAGGCTTTAAGCTAGTTAAACAAAAGCCTCACCATGCGTGGGGCTTTTTTGTGAGGTTAATATGAGAAATGATTTATTAGCGGATATTGTCACTGCTTCAGGCGGTACAATAACAGACCGCAATAACAGAAACTTACTTTTAAAAGATTGGCTTGATGCTGTAAGCGGCGTAAGCTGGTACAACAAAACAACGGGCATGGTTACTTGCTCAGACACTTTAATAGAATGCAATGAGGAGTTAATAACATGCCTTTAGAAAAGATGATATGCGGTGATAATTACACTACTGAGTTAATTAAAGATAATATTAATGGGTTGATAGAGTCTAATGATGCAGTAATATTAATAGGTATAGATTCGTTAACGTCTGGCGGTTCTGGAGATAGTTCATTTAACGGCTATATGCAGAATTTTATGAGAGGTGTTAGAGGTTTTGGTGGGTTGTACCTACCCTTCGCATCATTTATGGAATTTGCACCTGATGACTACAGTTACAATCTTTGTTCAGTTTATTCTCTTGGGTCTGGGCGAAGCTGGGTCGATAGCATATCAGACTGGAGCGATGAGAGAAGAATAAACTCAATTAATGGACTTGGTTTTTATTATGATGGTACTCAAAACCCCACTGGCAATGGTTTTGGTGTAAATATAGGGTTTAAATATACCAAAATTCGTTTATTTTACAGGCAGCACCCCGGCGGTGGAACCTTTAATATTGATCAGCCAACATACGGTCAGTCATATACTGAGGTTGACACTTCAGGCGTTGAGTCACTTCAATATGTAGACGTTTCACTTTATCGTGATGATGTTCCGGTTGAGCCTGGCACAATAAACAATGTGGGTTACAATTTAAGAATTAACGATGTGTCAGGTGATGTTCAGATACACGGATGTTTGATTTTAACAGGCGATAAAGCACCTGTAATTGTTAACGACGCTAGGGCTGGGAGGAAGTTATCTGACTATGTGAAAGTCAGTGAGTCTGTAAGGGGTGATTTCCTAGATTATTGCGGTGTAACGCACTCCATATTTAACGCTGGTACAAATGATACAGGAACTTCGACCCCTGAAGTTTTTGAGAGTAATTTGAGTGGGGCAATTAACTTGATAACATCAAAAAATATCAAGTCGTATATAGTTATACCAAACTACAATTCAACTGAGGCAACTCTGCAATACAGGCAGAATTATATAAATGTAGCCACGCAATTTAATTGTGATATCTATGATACCCCATCCTTGTGGGGTGATTATAGCACTTTTGTTAATAATGGCTGGATGGCTGATAGCACTCATCCAAATGATTTTTTTACTAGGAAGTTAGGGCAAGATTATAGCAATATGATTGTCAACGCATCAAAGTATGAAGATCCAGAATTACTTTAACCAGTAAGTTAGCAGGAGCAGTAAATGACCTTTAAATCAGGAATAAGCACAAGCGTATTAATTTAACAGAGGTTCATATGGAAACTAGAAACGAATATTTAGATCAAATACTACAGGCTTTGCAATCAGGCGGCTCTACTGATGAAGTAATCCGCAATGTTGCAAAAGGATTGACGGGTCACGGTTATTACTCATCGAGTAACGGCACTGTAGGTACTCCGATTGTAACGAGCCAAGGCAATAAAACGCCGCTAGACTTTGATACTGTGCTATTTGAGGATTACTTACCATTTGGTGCCACCACCTTCTTTACGGGCGGTAGAATGACACCACAGAGCAAAGGTGATACATACTCATGCCGTATAGGTTTTTGGGCTGCATCATCTAACAATAACGGGGCGTTTAGTGTTGAAATGGATATTAGCGCTGCGGGTGATGGCTCTAATGTGATAGCTAAAAAGCCGGTTAGAATGGTAAGAGGTAGCAATCAGTTTGAGTTTTACACAATAGACTTGGATATGTTTGCGCGTGATAACTTCATAGCTAATGGTGGGTTAATTAATGTTGAAGCTGTAGATGGAAATTTATCCATTTACGACTTAACGTTATTGGTCACAAAGACAACGGCAGGATAGTGAAAAGCCCCTTAATTGGGGCTTTGTTTTACTTATCGGCAAATTGTTTCCTACTGTTAGTTGATGCCGTTAAGCTTATATTTCCTAGATTCCATACGCGACAAACCCAAGACTCGCCAGCGTAGTACATGTCATGATTATAAAAGCTGTTTATCGACTTCTGCAATATAACTTCATTACCGTTAACCACATCCTTTACTGATGCTAATATCTTTTCATCCTTGCTCTTTTTTGTTTGTATAACAAGTATATCTCCGACTCTTGGCGCCTTACTTCCGCATAAGTTTGTGTGGTTTAATTCAACCATATCAACACCCCATAAAGCGAGATTCATCGCCACTACTTCTACGCCTAATCACTAAAGGCTCTTTCTTGCGCTTATTTGCCAATTCCATAATTGACTGAGTTTTATTTGAAGCTCGATTCAATGGCTTGCTGCTCATTGCCTTGCTAGTTTTATGCTCTGTCATGTATTTACCGTCATCGTATTGCATTATTCGCCCCTTTAATTTAACTTGCACACACTGTATCACGGCTTTTTAAAAACACTGCTCCGACCAGTTGGCTAGTTAAACTTTAATCAATATAAATTAAGCGCTATACTACAGTTATTAACTAAGAGGGCTAACAATGGCTTTAATAATTGAAACAGGAAATCAAGTAGCAGACGCTAACAGCTATATCACTGTAGCGGACGCTGAGAGCGTGGCGGAGTCTTACGGCATAAGCTTTAGTGGTAACGTTGAAACGGCCTTAAAAGCGGCTTACAAGTGGCTTAATGTGCAAGAGTCACAACTGCAAGGTAAGCGCCTTAGTGATATTGATACTGCAACAACGCAAACGGGTATCTATCCACGCAAGCCAGTTTACATTCGCGGCAATCTAATTGATGAAAACTCTATACCAGTTGAATTAATTGAAGCGCAGGTTTTAGCGGCTTTTGCTAATGAGCAATCAAGTATTTTATTGCCAACTATCGGAAGTACTACGGGTGCGATTAAAAAAGAAGAGTTGGAAGGTGTTGGCTCACAAGAGTTTTTTGAAGGTTCGGCGCTTGACTCTAACGAAACTAATTCAGCTTTACAGTTAGCAATCGCAACACTTGAGCCGTTAACTACACGAGCATTAGGTGGCTTATTTGGTGGGCGTACTGTCGTTAAGGGGTATTCATAATGGCAATTAATCGCGACTTTGGGCGCTCATTATCTGACAATTTAATGAATGGCGCTTTTGCGGGTGTTAGGCGCAGTATTGTTATTACTGAAAACGGCGCTTATGACCCAGTTACAGAAACGGGCGGCGTTGTATCAACTCACACAGGCTTATGTATATTAACAAGCCTCACTAAGTCCGATATTGCTAGCGAGTCTATCCGCGATGCTGAATTTGTTATTAAAAAGCGTTGTGTAGAGGTTGTTGATGATACTAGTGGCGAAAGCTTCCAGGTGCGTAATGACAACTGTGAAATCAAAGTTGATAAACTCGACCCAGTAACTGATGTAAGTTTAGGTATGCAGGACTGCACTATTGTTAAAGTTGAAGTTGATGCTGTTGATGCTGTTTACACTATCTATGGAAAATACCGCTAATGGCTTACAGTAACGAGAAAGAATTAGATATTGAAGATGAGCTAAGTGATTACGTTGTTGATGCAATGCGAAGTGCTGGGCTTGATTTCCTACGCTTAATTACATTTGCCAGCCCTGTTGACACAGGTAGGTTTAGATCTAATTGGACAGTGGGATTTAATTCACCTGATAGCTCTACGACTGGCGCTGTTAACTTCTCTGCTGTTTTGGCAAAGAATGAAGCTGAGGTCAAATTCAATCCGATTAATGTAAATAGCGTTATTTGGTTTAGTAATAACTTGCCTTATGCTGTACCGCTTAACAATGGTACATCAAAACAGGCGCCACAATTCTTTGTCGAAACTGCCGCAAGACGAGCGGAAGTAAATATAAATAGCGGTACATTATGATTAATTATGATTTTGGTGACGCAGCAAAGGCGCTACAAGTTAGGCTTGCAACGTTTATAGCTGATAACTCCATTGACATTCCTGTTAAGTGGTACGGTGGTTCGGGTAGGTTTACAACACCTGATAATTCACCTTGGATGCGTGATACAATAACCGTACTTGATGAGATTCAAGACCCTTGCAAGTGGAAGCGCACTGAGGGATTTTACACAATTGATTTATTTTACCCTGACGATTCAGGTATTAATTCAATGTATGACACAGCTAAGCAATTGCGCGTGTTATTTGAAAATGAAGTGTTTTCCAATGTTAAAACGATGAATGTGGAATTAAATCCACTGCCTGACGAAAAACCTTGGTTACGCTTACAACTTAATATTAATTTTTACACAGAAGGTATGTAAATATGGCTAACGATAATATACGCGCAAATGCAATTAGTGTTTTCATTGCACCGCAAACAGCTAAAAGCGATACGACTAATCTAGTCTTTGATGAGTTTTTTCGCACTGGTGGCGCTCCTGTTGAGACTGTTACTTATGAAACTTCGGCTATTATTGACGATTCAGGTCAGGCGCCTGAACAAGTTAAAACTGGCTCTGAGTCTCAAATGGACGGCGAAAGCGAATACAAGCAGGGTGATTGGCAGTTATTCAAGAAAGCCATTCACGGCGATGAGACTTTAACTGACGTGACTGGCTCAGATATTAGCTTTAGCGCCACAGGTATTGATTCAGGCGCTTCTAATGCGTTTGCTGACTTGATTGCAGGCGATCACTTTTGGATTTCTGGTAGTGCTTCGAATGATGGTATGTTTATCATTGAAACAAAGCTTAATGATAACGAAGTCGAAACAACTGAAGTGCC
>NYWO01000063.1 GCA_002685075.1 Arcobacter sp. | reverse complement strand
TATTTATATTTTTTGTATTATAATTAAAATAGGATAATTATTGTCTTAATTAAAGAACAATTTATTAATTATCGCTAATCCTAAGCTATATTCATATTATATACTCTTTATTAACTTAAAAAACAAAAGAGGTATTATGTTTCGTTTAATTTTAATAATATTTATTCTACTTGTATCTTTTAATAACATCCATGCTTCAATGACAAAAGAAGAGCTAACAAAATTTATACCTAAATCTTTAAATCTTGGAGAAAAAGATAAAGTTCTTCCTGTTTGGGAAGTTTTAGATAGAGACAAAAATATTCATTCATATATTTTTGAAACATTTGATTTAGCACCCATTGCAGGTTTTTCAGGTGGAAAAATGAATATGCTTGTAAATATGAGTATTGAAGGTGATTTTCTAAATGTTCATCTAATAGAGCAAGATGAACCCGTTTTTGTTTCTGGGCTTGGTGTTCAGCCTTTTATAGATTTTTTAAAACAATATAAAGGTAAAACCTTAAAAAATAGTATAAAAGTAGGTGATTTAAAAAGTACAGGAAATACTGTATATCTAGATGCTGTTTCTAAAGCAACTGCTTCTGTAAAAATTGCAAACGATAGTATTTTAGCATCTTCAATAAAAATTGCAAAAGAGAAACTATCAGGTGTTGCTCCAAAAGAGATATCTCACCCAAAAAAAGATTTATTAGAAAAACATTCTTGGAAAAGTTTACTTGAAAATAAACTAGTAAGAAATTTAAAAGTTACAAAAGAAGAGGCAGAAAAACTTTTTATAAACAGTACTTATAAGAACGACCTTTTAGAAGAAGAGAAAGATGAACTTTTTTTAGACTTATATATTGCAGACTTATCTATTCCCTCTGCTGCTAAAAATTTAATAAAAAAATCTACTCAAGATGAAATAAAAGGACAGCTTTTAGAAACAGAAGAAGCTATTTTAATTCTTGCAAATGGAGAGCATCAAATTTTATCAGAAGACTTTGTAAGATATACATCTCCTGATACATTAGAAATACAGCAAGAAGGTTTTGCTTTAAATATTAAAGATGGAGATTATGAAATAGATTTATTAGATGGTATTCCAGATTTTGAACAGTCGTTAATTTTGCAAGTTGATAAAAGATTTGATTTTGATCCATCAGCATTATGGACATTAAATGCAAAAATAGTTAGAGGAAATACAACTTTATATTCTGTTCCAGAAACAAAAAATCTAAGTTTAGATGTACATATAAATAAAAAGTACTTTGATATAAAACAAAAAGAAAAAGAAACACCCCTTTGGCTTTTATCAATTTATGAGCAAAAAGAGAAGTTAATAATCCTAACTTTACTATTAAGTTCTTTATTTATAATTTTATTTAAGTACCAAGTAGTTTTACAAAAACTTCGATATAAAAGAAGTTTTTTACTTTTAATCACGCTATTTTTTATAGGTTGGTATGGACAAGGTCAACTTAGTATGGTTACTGTTTTAGGTTTAGTAAAAGCAGTAGTGAATTCACAAAGTTTACATTTTTTATTATATGATCCTTTTTCACTTATAATATGGTTCTTTGTTCTAATATCACTTGTTATTTGGGGACGGGGAACTTTTTGTGGGTGGTTATGTCCTTATGGAGTACTTCAAGAATTTTCACACTATATTGGAAGAATATTAAAATTACCTAGAATCAAATTCTCTGAGAGTTTAAACTCAAAACTTATTAATATAAAGTATGTAGTTTTAGCATCTTTAATTCTATCAGCTATTTTTGCTCCAGATATTACTGAGTATATTATAGAAATTGAACCCTTTAAAACATCAATTACTTTAATTTTTGATAGACAATGGCCTTATGTTCTTTATGCACTATTTTGGTTGTTTTTGGGAATGTTTTTATTTAAAGGTTTTTGTAGATACTTCTGTCCGTTAGGAGCTTTTCTTTCAATAATAGGAAGACTTCAAAGATTTAATTGGTTACCAAGAAGATTCGAGTGTGGGAATCCATGTAATAACTGTCATAAAAGTTGTAACTATCAAGCAATTGATAAAAAAAGTGGAAATATAAAATATGCAGAATGTTTCCAGTGCTTAGATTGTGTACAAATCTATAGTGATTCAAATCTATGTAAAATATTAAAAAAAGATGCAAAAAAAGAAAAAGATATGCAAATTAAAGATTGGAGAAAAACAAATGGCTAAAGTTTCAAGAAGAAAATTTTTAACAATAACAGCTAGTTCATTAGCTCTTGCTCTACCTTTTGATAAATTAAAAGCAGAAAGTAAAGAAGAAATATCTAAAACATCATGGAAGGGAATTGCTTTAGGGGCAAAGTCAAATATGACTTTATTTCATAAGGATAAAGATTATGCAAAGAAAAGTTTAGATGCTTGTATTTTAGAGATAAAAAGGTTAGAAAGTATATTTAGTCTGTTTAATAAAAACTCTTCTATCTCAAAATTAAATAAATTTGGTGTTTTGAAAAACCCACCAAAGGAACTAGTCGATGTATTAAATTTTGCACATACAATATCTATAAATACAAAGGGAGCTTTTGATGTTACTGTTCAACCCTTATGGCTTGCACATGAAAAAGCTTTTAAAGATAAAGGAAATACACGAAATCTTAAAAAATATATTAAAAAAGCTTCAAAACTAGTATCCTATAAAAATATAATCATAACACAAGAAGAAATTCGCTTTAAAATAAAAGATATGAAAATTACTTTAAATGGAATTGCCCAAGGATATATAACAGATAGTATTACAAATATTTTGAGACAAAAAGGTTTTAAAAATGTTTTAGTTGATTTAGGTGAATTTAATAGTATTGGAGGACATAAGGATAATAGAGATTGGAATATATCAACTCCATATTTAAATGATATAGACTATTTAAAACTAAATAATAATGCAATGGCAAGTTCAGGTGGATATGGTACAAGATTTAGTAAAGAATATCACCACTTATTTGATGTAAAAACAGGAACAAGTGCAAATTATATAAAAGCAGTTACAGTAAAAGCTGGAAATGCAATGTTAGCAGATGCATTAGCTACAGCTTTTTTTGTAACACCCGAAAATAAAAGAAATAAAATTCAAAAAATATACCCTAATATCGAACTATATATTTCTTGATATATTTAAAAGTAATTAAGTATCAATCACATTAATATTTATTTTATAACTTATGTAAGTTTCTTTTCTATATAATTGCCCATATATATACTTGATATACAACTAGGAACAATATGAAAAAAATTTTAATAGAAAAGATAGACTCTTTACCTCCATTGCCAAGTAGTATTATCGAATTAGATGATTTTAAAAAGATTAAAAATTCAACTCCTGAAAAATTAATAAAAATAATTGAACAAGATCCTTTACTAGTTACCACTATTTTAAGAGTTGCTAACTCAGCTATGTTTGGATTTAGAAGTAAAGTTGATACTTTAAGTAGAGCTATTCATTTACTAGGTATGAACTTTACAATTTCTGTTGCTATGGGAACTTTAATTCAAGATGCACTTAAATCTAATCTTTGCTCTTATGCTGTAACAACAGATGAATTTATGTTTTCAAGTGCCTTAGCTACAAAAATTGTTAATACTTGGATATCAAGTATTGATTTTGATTTAAAAGATGAATTACTTCTACCTGCATTTTTACAAGAAACAGGAAAATTTGTAATCTCTGAAATAATTCAAGAAAACAAACAAACAGAAGAGTTCTTAGATGCATTAAATAAGAATAAAGATATAACATTATGTGAAGAAGAGTTTGTAGGATATAGCTGTGCAAGGATTACTGCAAATATCTTTAAAAACTGGTCTCTTGGACATAACTTAATATTTTCAATTGGATTTGTTGGAGACTTAAAAAACTGCCCTAAAGAATTTATTAAAAAAGTACAAATACTTGAAGTTATAAAAATACTAACTAATGTAAGAGCCCCACTTAGTGATGAAGCTGTTGAAAAAGCAATTGCTAAAGTTGTTGAGTATAAATTAGATTTAGAACACTTTGTAAATTCAATAGATGCAATAAAAGAAGAACTTTATAAAAATTCTTAACTTATGCGTAAGTAACATTTAACTATAATATGTAACTTTTTTACACAAGGGACTTATTTGTTAGATGTTACTCTTATAATATTATGTGCGGGGAACTCAAGTAGATTCGAGCATAAAGCAAAAAAACAATGGCTTAGAATAAACAACGAGCCACTATGGTTAAATGTTACAAAAAGATTAGCTACATGTGCTAATTTTGACAAAATAATAATTACCTCTTCCCAAAATGAACTTTCCTATATGAAAAATTTTTCTGATGATTACTGCTTTGTAGCAGGTGGTAGTACAAGACAAGAATCTATTATAAATTCACTAAAAGAAGTAACTACAAGTCATGTAATGATTTCAGATGTAGCAAGAGCTTGTATTCCTAAAAGTGTAATTATTGATCTATTAGAAAATAAAAACTATGCTAATTGTATAGTTCCTACATTAAATGTTTCTGATACAGTAATTTATAATGAGAACACAATAAATAGAGATAGTGTAAAATTAATACAAACTCCACAACTTTCAAATACAAAGATTTTAAAAGATTCATTAAAAACCGATATTGAATATACTGATGATAGTTCTGCAATTAAAGCAAATAATGGAAGTATTAAATATATTCAAGGAAGTATTAAAAGTAAGAAATTAACTTTTGGAGATGAATTAGAAGAACTATCTTGTTTAAAAGCTCCATCAAATAACTTCTTTACTGGAACTGGATTTGATATTCACCAGTTTGAAGATAATAAAGAGATGTACTTAGGAGGTATTAAACTTCCTACTGATTACGGTTTTAAAGCACATAGTGATGGTGATGTTTTAATTCATTCTGTAATTGATGCACTTTTAGGAGCAGCAGGTGCTGGTGATATTGGTGAGTTTTTCCCTGATACTGATGAGCAATATAAAGGTATTGATTCAAAAGTTTTATTAAATGATATTGTTGAGTTTATTTATAATGTTGGATATGAAATTGTAAATATTGATTTAACAATAATAGCTCAAAAACCAAAAATTAATCCACATAAGCAAGAGATTAAATCTTCAATTGCTAAATTAATTAAAATTGAAAAACAGTTTGTAAATATAAAAGCCACAACTGCTGAAAAAATGGGTTTTATTGGAAGAAGTGAAGGCGTTGCAGTACAAAGTATAGCTACTTTAAAATATTATGATTGGACTAAAAAATGAATATATTAATTATAGAAAATGAAATTTACTTAGCACAAAAAGTAGTTTCAAGATTACTAGATGATGGGCACAGTTGTGATTATATTGAATCACCAAATATCGATAATCTAACAAAAGATTATGATATTATATTATTATCAACATCCTTACCCTCTTCCTTATGTAAAAGTATAATTAAAAGGTATAACGAAACTGCAATTATTCTTTTATTAGTTTCATATATTTCAGATGAAACTGTTACTAATCCAATTAAAGATGGTGCTAAAGATTATATTATGAAGCCATTTATTATGGATGAACTTGTTAGAAAGATATATCACTATAAAGAGTGTCGATCTATGAGAAAAGAGCTTCAAAGTTTAAGAGAATATGTTGATTTTATTATGGAAGATATTGATACTAAAGATGTTTTACTTCCTCCATCATTTCCAACTTTAATAGAATCAAACTCACAAAAAAGTGCAGATAAATTAGTATTTGAATTATCAAGAAAATTAGATAAACCAATCTCTTTTATATCTCTTAGTTCTTCAACATGGCAAAAACAGCTAAATACTATTGATAAAAAAAGAATCATTTATTTAACACAATTTCATTCATTAAAAAGAAGTGCCAAAGAAAATCTAATTAAACTAGTTGAAGATAAAAATTGTGTAATATCTTCACTTGAAAGTGAAGAAGATTTTCCTTATAGAAAAGTAGAATTTAATGATTCAAACTTATTAATGAGCAATACAAATATTATGACAATAAATGATTATGTAAAATTAATGGTTTTATCATACCAATCAAAATATCCAGATACAGAGCTTTCTAAAAAATTAGGGATTTCAAGAAAATCTCTTTGGGAAAAAAGAAAAAAACTGGGTATTGAAAAGAAAAAATAAGGATGAATTGTGAATTTTAGAAAATTTTTTTTAACAGTTGGATATTCAGGACTAAGTCCGAAAGCACCTGGAACTGTAGGTTCTTTTATTTCATTACTATTAGTTCTAGCCTTACTACCATATTTACATGTATCTACAATCTTTTTAATAGCCTTATTTATTAGTGTAATTGCTGTTAAGCAAATCGATATTTATGAAAAAGAGGTTGGTGTTCATGATGGTAAAGAGATTGTTATTGATGAATTAGCAGGTATGTGGATAGCTATATCAATTTGTGGAATCACTCAAGAAAATATGGTTATTATGGCACCTCTTGCTTTTATTTACTTTAGATTATTTGATATTTGGAAGCCATCTATTATTGGACGTATTGATAGAGATGTAAAAGGTGGATGGGGAGTTATGGGAGATGATTTAGTTGCTGGAATTGCAGCTGGGATTGCAACTGCTGCAACATATCATCTTTTAAATATGTTTATTCTTTAGACTATTTACATAACTAATAAAAAAAGGGAAAGAGTAAAGACTCTTTCCCTTTTTTTATACCTAAACTTCAATCTTTTAAAATTTATAGAAGATTGTCAAATAAGTCATCTTATTTTACAATCTTAGCGAATTCGTTGAATATGTATTTGCTCTCATGTGGCCCTGGAGATGCTTCTGGGTGATGTTGAACTGAGAAAATCTCTTTATTCTTATATTTTACACCTTCAATAGTATTATCAAATAAATTCTGATGTGTAATTTCTGCTATTTCTATAATATTATCTGGAACATTATAGTTATGATTTTGTGCAGTAATTTCTACTATGTTATCAGGGTTAGCAACAGGATGGTTACCACCATGTTGACCAAATTTTAATTTATATGTATCATATCCATGAGCAATTGATAACATTTGGTGTCCTAAACAAATCGCAAACATTGGAATATCTGCATCAATTAGTTTTTGAACTTCTTTCTTCTCTTCAGTAAGTGTTAATGGATCACCTGGACCATTTGAAAGAAAAATTCCACCAATTTCTTTTTTCTCAAATCTTTCAATTAAATCAACAGCTTTAAAAGATGAAGGAATCACTTCTACTTCTAAACCAGATTCAACTAATTCATTTAAGATATTTCTTTTAACTCCAAAGTCAACAACAACAACTTTTTTATCACTCATAACAGCTTTATTATATGCTTTATTTTCGTGATTCCAAGCTCCAAATTTATGAACATATGCTTCTTTTGTAGATACTTCCTCAATATAGTTAATATCTTCAATTCTAGGACTTTGCTTTAATTGTTTAGCTAATTCTTCTTTTGTAGAGATTTCAGTTGAAGCTATCATCATCATAGCTCCCTCATCTCTTAACATTTTAGTTAAATATCTAGTATCAATATCACAAATCCCTAAAACATTATGCTCTTTCAATAATGAATCTAAGTTATCTTCACCTCTATAATTAGAATAATCATTATGATAGTTTCTAACTAGTACACCTTTACAGTGACAAGTTTTACTTTCCATATCATCTGTATTTACTCCAACATTTCCAATTTCTGGCATTGTAAAAGTAACAAATTGACCTGCATATGATGGGTCTGAAATAATTTCTTGATATCCAGTTAATGATGTATTAAAAACTATTTCACCAACAGATGTTCCTGTTGCACCAAATGATCTTGCTTCTAAAAATGTTCCATTTTCTAAATATATCCAAACTTTTTGCATATTAAATCAATCCCCTTTTCATTAATTCTTCTTCATATAGTCTATGATAAATAATATAATAATCTTCAGTTCCTGGTATTAGCTTTCTTTTATATGTTTTTATTTTTTCAAAAACAGCAGAATCTGCTTCTTCAAAACCTTTCATAAATTGTTCAATTGAAGCAAAAATTACATTTTTAATTTGATTATCAGAACATGTATAATGAATATAATCTTCATCCCATAAATAATCTAAAATCTGATGTGCAATATCAGAGAATCTATCTTCATTATTTAAAATAACACCAAAATCATTTGCTAATCTTTTTTTAGTCATCCAAAATAATTGTCTTCTATCTGCATTATGAAATTCTATTTCTTCTTCTTGTTCATCTAAGATTGAATCAACTTTTTCATCTAGATCATACTCTTTATCAATATCAGCATCTAGTATTTTTTCTACTTCAGCTTCAATACTATGCTTTTCTTTTCTTATTTCAACAAACTCACAAGTAACTAAATCCCTTGTGATTCTTCTTGAAATATATGGTGTATGATGTGTCTTCATTCTCATAATACTATCCTCTTATTATTGTATCAGCTCTTTCTGGTGAAGTCGAAACAATTCCTACTTTTACAGATGTTACTTCTTCTATTTTTTCTATATATTTTTTAGCATTTTCTGGAAGTGCATCATAATCTCTTGCCCCTACTAATGTGTCCCATCCGTCAAATTCTTCATAAATTGGTTTAACATTATCTAAATCTGATGGCATATAATCAATTCTTTCACCATTTAAATCATATGCTACACAGATTTTAATTTTTGGGAAACCATCTAATACATCTAATTTCATTAAAGATAATTGGTCACAACCATTAAGTCTTGCTGCATGTTTTACTGCAATTGCATCAAACCAACCACATCTTCTACCACGACCTGTTGTAACACCAACTTCTTTTCCAATATCAGCAATTTTTTGACCTTCGTCAGTAAAATCTTCTGAAGGGAAAGGACCATTTCCTACTCTTGTTGTATATGCTTTTACAATTCCTGTTACTAATCCAATATCTTTAGGACTAATTCCTAAACCAGTACAAGCTCCTGCACTTACAGTTGAAGAAGAAGTAACATATGGATATGTACCATGGTCAATATCAAGTAAAGTACCTTGAGCACCTTCTAATAAAATCTTTTTATCAGCATCAATTGCATCCCAAACCATTTTAGTTGTATTCGCAATAAGTGGTGCTAAAGCATCTTTATAAGAAGTTAATAATTCTAATAATTCATCTTCTTTTGGAGTAGCAATTTCAAGTACATCAAAAATTGCTCTATTTTGTTCAAAGTATTCTAAAATAGAAGCTGTTAATTTTGCAGGATTTAATAACTCACCTACTCTAAATCCAGATCTAGAAATCTTTTCAGCATATGCTGGTCCAATTCCTTTTCCAGTTGTACCAATAGCTTTATCACCTTTTAGTCTTTCTTTTGCTTGATCAATTAAAGCATGGTAAGGTAAGTTTAAATGTGCTTTATCAGAAATAAATAATCTACCTTCTAAATTTCCAAACTGTTCCATTTCTTTAATAATTGATTCAGGAGATAAAACAACTCCATTTCCAATAATATTAATAGCTTTTGGATTTAAAACTCCAGAAGGAATTAAATGAAGTGCAAATCTTACACCATCAACCCAGATTGTATGACCTGCATTGTGTCCACCTTGACTTCTACAAACCATATCGTAATTTTGGGCAAGCATATCAACCATCTTACCTTTACCTTCGTCACCCCATTGTATTCCTACAATTAAATCTGCTTTACTCATATTAATCCTCTAAAAT
>NYWO01000062.1 GCA_002685075.1 Arcobacter sp. | reverse complement strand
CTTTTATTGCTTCATCTACAATCTCTGGTCCTATTCCATCACCCTTGATTATTGATATATTATAATTCCTCATTTATTTCCCTTTTTTATTTTATATAAGTTATATTTTATTATTAAAATGCAGATTGAACTACTCCTCCATCAACTCTTAATATAGCTCCATTTGTTGCACTTGATAAAGCACTTGCTGTATATACAATCATACTTGCACTTTCTTGTACATCTGCAAACCTTCTAATTAATGAAGTAGGTCTTGCATCTTCAAAAAACTCTCTCTCAATTTCTTGAGCAGTTTGATTATTTTGTTTTGCAATTGTTTCAAAAAAAGTCATTACCCCTTCTGATTTAGAAGGTCCTACCATTATAGAATTTGATGTTACATTTGTTCCTTTTGTAAGTTCTGCAATACCTCTTGAAATAGATATTTGTGCGGTTTTACTCATACCATAATGAATCATTTCTTTTGGAATTTGAATTGCTGATTCACTTGAAATAAATATTATTCTTCCCCAATCTTGATTAATCATAGATGACAAATAGTGTTGAGATAGTCTAACACCACTCATAACATTTATATTAAACATTTTTATCCATTCATCTTCTGAAATTTTTTCAAACTCTTTGGGTTCAAAAATACCTAAGTTATTGATTAAGATATCAATATGTGGAACTTTATTGATAAGCTTATCACATCCTTTTTTATCTTTTAAATTAGCAACTATACCTTTGATATCTAGTTTTGGGAATTGTTTTTTTAGAGAGTTAACTGCTTTATTTACTTTTGATTTACTTCTACCATTAATTATTACATTAACGCCTTCTTCACAAAGTTTTTTTGCTGTTGCAAATCCTATCCCTTGTGTTGAACCCGTTATTAGTGCAATTTTATTTTGTATTTTTAAATCCATTTCTAAATCCTATATAATTATTTTATTATATAGTACAAAAAAGCGATCGCATTTTCATCGCTTTTTTGTTTTTAGCTTTAGAAAAGTTCTATTTTGTATCCTGTGTTATTTTGATTTGTGATTAAATCTTTATGTATTTTATTTCTAAGTCTAAATAAAACAGATCTAAATGCTGCATATCCTGCAGGTTCATCCTGCCAAATAGCATATTCTAGTTGTTCTTGAGATACATTATGCCCCGGACTGTTACATAAATATTTTATAATTTTAATCTCTTTTGCAGTTAACTTAACAGGTTCATTACCATAATATAAAACTTCTTTCTCTTTATCGTAAAGATATCCATATTTTAATTGGATAGTTCTAGATTGATGCTCATTATTTAATTCAAGTTGATGAACTAATGTTTTATTTACATTTTGTGTTGCATCTAGTTTTTTGTTTTTTGCATTATCTTCTGCTGCTTTACTTAAAGCTATTTCTATTGCTGCGTGCAAATTAGATTTTTTATATGGTTTTAATAGATATCCATAAGCAAAAGCTTTAGATGCTTTTTTTATTGTAGCTATTTCTGAATTTGCTGTTAAGAAAATAACTGGAGTAAAGGGTAGGGTAGTTTTTAACTCTTTTGCAAGTTCAATTCCAGTAGTTGGTCCTTTTAAATAGATATCCATTAGTATTAAATCTGGAACTACACCTTTTTCTAATATCTTCATAGTTTTACATTTATTTGGTGCAATACCACAAGGTTCATAACCTAAATCTTGTAATGATTCTTTTAAATTTAAAGCTATTATTGATTCATCTTCTACTATTAATATTTTAATTTTACTCATAATTCTTCCTCTTCTTTTAGAAATACGATATTACATTCTAATCCATTATTATTTGTAAACTCTATTGTTGCATCAAGTTGATCTTCTACAATTGAATGAATTAATTGCATACCAATTGATTCACTTTTATATAACTCTTTAATATTGTCTAATCCCTCACCATTATCTCTAATTTTTATATGAATTTCATCACCTTTTTCTCTCATATGAATACATAAAAGGTTCTCTCTATTCTCTTTAAATGCATATTTTAAAGAATTAACACATAGTTCATGTAATACCATTCCAATTTGAATACATCTATTTGTTGAAAAAATTAGCTCATCTATATGTAATTCTACATCTAATTTAGTATTTTGAGATATATATAATTCCTTAATATCCTCAATTAATTTTTTTATGTAGCCTTGTACATTTATATAGGCTAAATTTTCTCCTAAATATAAGAACTCATGAACCAATGCCATTGTATTAATTCTACTTTTACTTTGTTTTAAAATATATTTTACCTCATCATCTTGTGCACGTCTAAGTTGCATAGATAATAATGATGAGATTATTTCCATATTATTTTTAACCCTATGATGTATCTCTTTTAATAAGATATTTTTCTCTTCTAAAGATTTTTGTAGTTCTTGATTTATTGATGTAATTCTATTTCTATCATTAATTCTTTGTGTCATATCTCTTCCAAAAGCACAGATATAATCTACACCATTGTGTTTAAAAGCATGACCTGAAACCTCTACTGGAAATATAGAATTGTCTTTTTTCTTTTGAGTAGTCTCTAATCTCCAATCTTTAGTGTCTCTTATGCTTTCCATACAGGTTTTTGCTGTTTGTCTTGAAAATTGAGGATCCATATCTTCAAGGTACATTTCTAAAAATTCTTCTTGAGAATAACCTAACATTTGACAGGCTGCATCATTTACATAGATAAATTTTGCATCAAGTGTAAACCAATAAATTGCATCTACAGAGTTGTTTAAAGCAAACTCATAAGGAATTAACCTTTGTTTGTCTTTTTCTTTTAAATCATTATAAGACTTATCAATTTTTTTTATAACCTTTTGCATATGATTTAATAATATAAAAACTAATAACCCCATTAAAATAAAAAATAACAAAGCTATAGTTAGTGGTCCTTGTTCTTTTATATCATTATATTGGAAAAAAATTTTTATAAATTTATCTAAAGAAAGTATTCCAAATATTCCTGTTAAAAGATAAAAAATAGAAAATTTTACTGGAATATTTTTATTATTAAACAAATGCTTTTTTAATGGAATCATATCTTTATCCTTTTTTTCTTTGTATTCTATCAAATTTTTTTTTATTTAATTTTATTTGCGAATAATTTGCGATTTTATTTACATACTATTTCTTTGTTTTAAAAACTAAGAGTAATCTTATTAGGAGTTTTTATGTATGAACTAATGCCAGAAGAAAAGAAATTTGTACAAATCATGGAAATTAGAGATGATGGATTTGTTGAATTTAATTTTGCAATTGGTGAAGCTGCTATGAACGTAGAACTTATTCTACCGTATAAAGCTTTTATCGAGTTCTGTCAAAATAATAGAGTCTCATTTTTTACAAAAGAGCAAGATACTGAAGTGTTAATTGATAATGAAAATTGGCAATTTGGAATAAATTAAATTAAGGAAAAAATATGGAATTAAATATTGCAAGTGTTGAAATAGAACCCAAAAGACATACTTTTGGAAATGTTGCTAGAAGATTAGGTGAAGATAGACCAGCTTCAAGATATGAAGAAGCTATGTATGATGCACAACCAACTGAAAACTTTCATTACAGACCACAATGGGAACCTGAATTTGAAATTTATGATAAGGCTAGAACAAAAATTAAGATGAATGATTGGTATGATCTATTAGATCCTAGAAAGTTCCATTATATGGCTTATGTATCAACAAGAGCATCTCAAAATGCTGCAAATGTTCAAAGCTTTGATTTTATTGAAAAAAGATCATTAGTAAACTTTATAAAACAAGAAAATTTGCAAAAAGCTTTTGAATTCTTAACACCATTAAGACATTATGAATATGGTGCAAATATGAATAATCTAGCAATTGTTGATAGAGTTTATGGAACAGCAATGATGTCAGCTACTATGTTTCATGCTGAAGATAGATTAGGAATGGCACAACATATTACAAAAATGATTTTATTACTTGGCAATAATGATGTTAAAAAACTTGACTCAGGTAAAGAAGCTTGGATGAATGATTCTAAATGGCAAGGTCTAAGAAAAGCTGTTGAAGATTCTTTAGTTGTAAAAGACCCAATTAGATTATTTGTTAAACAAAATGTAGTTTTTGATGCTTTTGTAATTCCTTTAATGATTAATGAATTCTCAAAAGAGATGGCTGCTAATGATGAAATGGTAGTACCAATGCTTAGTGAATTTGTTACTTCATGGTATGAAGAAACAATTAAATGGATAGATAGCGTTGTAAAAGTAATGACTAATGAATCAAGTGAAAATAAAGAATTATTAACACAATGGATTAAAGAAGATATTGAGATTATTGAAGTTGCAATGCAACCATTATCAGCATTTTCAAATAATTCAAGTGAATTATTAGCTTCAACTAAACTTGAATTAATTAACAGATTAAATAAATCTGGAATAACGTTATAAAAATTTAAATTAAATCTAAAAGGAAATTAAATGTCAGGTAGTATCGCGTTATTATGCCTTCAATCAACAGAAGATGGAAGAGCAATTGCAGAAGCAATAAGAGAAGATAATGAAGGTGTTGTAATTACAAATAAACCAGCAATGATTCAAATTGAACGAGCTGAGAAGATCACTGTAAATGCTTCAACAGTTTCTGAGCATTTAGGGAGAGATTGGGAACCAGAAGAATTACAATTAGTACTTATTTCTTTAGGTGGACAGATTGAAGAAACAGATGACGAGTTTATCGTTTACTGGAATAATTAATAAATTAGTATAAAACTAATATATAAATAAGGAAGATATTATGAGCGCAAACCAAAGAAAAAAAAGATTAAATAAAAAAGATGCATATAAATATATGACAAGACTTGGTTGGGATACAACTTACCAAAAAGAAGAAGATGTTTTTCCATATACAAATATGGAAGGTCTAAAAATTCATGATTGGGAAGCTTGGGAAGACCCTTTTAGAATGACAATGGATTCTTATTGGAAGTTACAAGCTGAAAAAGATAAAAAACTTTATTCTATTATTGATGCCTTTGCACAAAATAATGCACAAAAAAACATTTCTGATGCAAGATATGTAAATGCACTAAAGTTATTTTTAACAGGTGTAACACCACTAGAATATAAAGTTGTTCAAGGCTTCTCTCATGCAGCACGTGCCTTTAAAGGTGAGGGTGCTGCAATTGCTTGTCAAATGCAAGCAATTGATGAGTTAAGACACTTTCAAACTCAAGTTCATACTATGAGTCATTATAATAAATATTTTAATGGTTTTAGTGAGCATACAACAATGCATGATAGAGTATGGTATTTATCAGTTCCAAAATCTTTTGGTGATGATGCAAGTACAGCTGGTCCTTTTGAATATTTAACTGCTATTTCATTCTCTTTTGAATTTGTTTTAACAAGTTTATTATTTGTGCCTTTCATGAGTGGGGCAGCATATAATGGTGATATGGCAACTGTAACATTTGGATTCTCAGCACAAAGTGATGAATCAAGACATATGACACTTGGACTTTCAGCTATTAAATTTATGCTAGAACAAGATGCGGATAATGTTCCAATTGTTCAAAAGTGGATGGATAAATGGTTATGGAGAGGTTACAGAATGTTAGGTCTAGTAGCTATGATGATGGATTATATGTTACCTAATTCTCCAACTTCATGGGGTGAAGCAGTTGAGTTATATATTGAACAAAATTGTATGGCCTTATATAAAGATTTAGAAAAGTATGGAATAAAAGCTCCAACAGATTTAATCAATACAATTGTTGCTGAAAAAGGACACTTATCTCATCAAGTATGGAATATTTTTTATAATCATACTAATGCAGCACCTTTCCACACATGGATGCCTGAAGAAGATAAAATGAATTGGTTAAGTGAAAAGTATCCTGATACTTTTGACAAATATTATAGACCAATGTTTGAAAGATATATGGAATTAGAGAAAAAAGGTGAAAGATTCTATTCAGAAGTTTTACCTCTTGTTTGTCAAACATGTCAAATTCCTTTAGGGTTTACTGATATAGAAGGTGGGAATCCAGAAGAATATACTTTGTATACTTCAGAATATAATGGCGAAAAGTTTCATACTTGTTCAAAAGGATGTAAGCATATCTTTGAAGATCAACCAGAAAAATATATTCAAGCATGGCTTCCACCAAACCAAATTTTCCAAGGAAATTGTGGAGGAGCTACAATACCAGAAGTTTTAAAATGGTATCACTTAGAAAACGGTGTAGACAACTTAGATTACGTAGGTTCTGAAGATGAAGCTATGTGGAATAAATTAAAAAATAAATAGTAGGAGAAGATAATGGCAATTCAATCAATTGGGGAATACCCAATCATAATGAAAGATAAAGTAGAAAATTTTCATGGTAATCAATTAGTATTTATTATTTGGCATGCACATAGAGTAGTTTGTTCTCCTAGAGCTTTCCCTTTACCACCACAAATGCCTTTTGGAGCATTATTAACAGATATTATTCCAGTATCTTATAAGATAGAACCAGATTATGAGCAATTAGATTTTGATACAACAGAAGTTATTTGGGAAGTTGATGGTGAAGTTATAACACCAGATTTTTCAAAGAGTTTAGAAGAAAATGGTGTAGGACATAAGTCTGTAATTAAATTTATAACACCTTCTTTAACAGGTAAAGTAGGAGCATAAATGGCTTGTAAATTAGAAATAGAACCAACAGGTGATATGGTAGATGTTCAAGAAGGTCAAACTCTTCTTGATGCTGCTTTAAGACAAGGTGTTTATCTTCCTCATGCTTGTAATCATGGACTTTGTGGAACTTGTAAAGTTGAAGTTCTAGAAGGTGAAGTTGATTTAGGTGATGCTTCACCTTTTGCTTTAATGGAGAGTGAAAGAGATGATGGTTTTTGCTTAGCATGTACTGCAACTGCCGATGAAGATGTAGTAATTGAAGCTGAAATTGATGTTGATATTGATGCTAGAAGTATCCCTATAAAAGATATTATGGGGACAGTAATAAAAAGAGAAATGCTTACACCTAGAATTTTAGGTCTTTGGATTGAACTTGATGAAGAAATTGATTTCCAAGCAGGACAATATATAAATTATCATGTTCCAGGATTTGATGAGCCGCGAGCATTTTCACTTGCAAATCAACCAAGTACAGGAAAAGTTATTGAATTAAATATTGGAATTATTCCAGATGGAGAAGCAACTCCTTGGATTCATAATAATGTAAAAGTTGGAGATAGAAGAAAAATCACAGGACCTTTTGGAAGATTCTTTGTAAAAAGAAGTGCCCAAAAACCAATGATATTTTTTGCTGGTGGATCAGGACTTTCAAGTCCAAAATCAATGATCTTAGATGAATTAGAAAATGGATGTACTCAAGATATTACTCTTTTCCATGGTGCTAGAAATGAAGAAGAATTATACTATGCAGATATGTTTAGAGATTTAGAAAGTAAACATAAAAACTTTAGGTATATCCCTGTTTTATCTGATAATAAAAATGATAACTGGACAGGCGAAGTTGGTTTTACAAATGATATTGCTAAGAAAATATATGATAATCAATTTGCAGGTCATAAGGCATATCTTTGTGGACCTCCTATGATGAGTGATGCTTGTATAACAGCACTTATGCAAGGAAGATTATTTGAAAAAGATATTCATACTGAAAAGTTCTTTTCAAAAGCAGATTTATATAAAGAAGAAGTAAAAAGTCCTTTATTTAAATCAATATAAATGTGAGTCAATCATATTTATTCATAGTTCAGGTGGTCCATTGAAAAATATGACCATTGAACACAAATAGGGCATAATAAAAGATTTAATAAACTTTTGTTAGATTTTTTCTTTGAAGAATAAATAAAGTAATTTCTTTAATCCCTTTTTTATTAAGTATTAAGATGATTTTTAGTTAATATAGAATCACTTCTTATGAAGTGATTCTATTCTTTAATCCCTTTTTTTAACATGACGTTTTATTGCAAAGAAGTGTATATTATTAAATCTACTTTTAATAAGTCCCCATAATCCTTGAGGTGCTTTTATCATAATAATTATTGTAAATACTCCTAAAATGATTAGATACCATGTTCCTAAGTCATTCATTGTTTCTCTCATTGTTATATAAACGATGGTACCAATAATTGGCCCTTCGATTGTTCCAATTCCTCCAATTACAACTATAAAAAACATAATTACAGTCCATTCAATTGAAAAAGCAGCTTCAGGAGATACTCTTAGTTTTGTAATAAATATTAATGCTCCGGCCATTCCAGTTACAAAAGCAGCTGTTAAATAGACAAAAAGCTTAACTTTTTTTACTTTGATGCCCAAACTTTCTGATGCTACTTCATTATCTCTAACAGCTGTTAATGAAATTCCATACTTTGACCTTAAAAGATAATTTACAAGTAATACTGAACCAATACCTAAAAAAATTGCAAACCAAAGTGTTAAAGATTCTCTCCACCAAGTTGGAATTCCTTTCATAGTTTTTGTAATTGATAAACCTGAACCTCCACCTAGCCAAGATGAATTTGAAAATAATAGTCTAAAAGTTTCAGCTAAAACCCAAGTTCCAACAGCAAAATAAACTCCTTTTAGTCTAAATGCAACTTTTGATACAAAATATCCTATTATTAATGAAATAATACCAGCAATTGGTATTACTAAAAATGGATCAATTCCAAGTTTATAAGAGAATATTACTAAACAATATGCTCCAATTCCAATAAATAGTTGCTGTCCAACTGATACTAAACCTCCATATCCTGCAAGTAAATTCCACATTTGTGCAATTGATAAAATATATAAAAATTCAGTCACTTTTCTTATATCAGCTCGACCTAACCACCATGGTGTTGATATTAAGAAAATTATGAAAAATATAGTAAATATAGAGAAACCTTTAGTTAATTTATTCCCTCTAGTTATTTGGTATTTCGATAAAACTGATTCCATTTATTTCTCCTTAGTTTTTGGAAATAAACCATTAGGTTTAATCATTAATATAATAATAAATACAAGATGCCCTGCTAGTATTCCCCATCCTGGATTAATATTTGAACCAACTGTTTGTGCTACACCTAATATTATTCCACCTATTAGTGTTCCCCAAAAAGAACCAAGACCTCCAATAATTACAACTTCAAAAGCATATAACAATTGTAATGGTCCAGCTGCTGGATCAAAGTTTGTACGTATTGCTAAAAGAACACCTGCAATTGCTGTAACTCCAAGAGCTAATCCCATTGCCATTGCATAAATATGCTTAGTTTTAATACCCATTAACTGTGCAGTAATATGGTCATCAGAAGTAGCTCTAAAGCATATACCTAGCTTTGTTTTATAAAATATATATTGTAGTCCAAAGATAACTGCTATTGCAATTACTATAGTAAGCAAAGGAAAAACACCAATTGCTATATCACTTACTAATTGAATACTTGATACTTCAATTTGTCCAGCATTTAATCCTCTAAAATCTGCAGAGAATATTTCTAAAAGTAAGTTTTGCACTATAATTGACATACCAAAGGTAACAAGTAATGGTGCAAGTATATCGTTTCCTAAAGTCTTGTTTAGGACTAGTTTTTGTAATACATAACCAAAACATGCCATTAAAGGTACAATTAGAAGTATTGTATAAAAGGGATTAATACCTAGAGGGTGTACAACTGCAAAGGCAAGATATGCAGACATTATAATAAAGTCTCCATGTGCCATATTTATTATTCTCATTACACCAAAAGATAATGATAGTCCCGTTGCAAATAATGCATAAAGACCACCTAGTAATACCCCTTGAATAATTACATTAAGCCATTCAATCATTTTTAAACTCCAAAGTAGGCTTGAGATATTTCGTCATGTGATAATTCACTAGGTTTTCCTTGAAGAGAAACTTTTCCTTCTTGAAAACAGTAAACACGATCTGAAACTTTCAGTGCCTGGTTTATGTCTTGTTCAACTATTACAATTGAAATACCTTCTTTTTTAATTTCAGGAAAAATTGCATAGATGTCTTTTACAATTACAGGTGCAAGTCCTAGTGAAATCTCATCACAAAGTAAAACTTTTGGATTTGACATTAACCCTCTGCCAATTGCAACCATTTGTTGCTGACCTCCTGAAAGTGCAGTTCCAGGAGATAAGCGTCTCTCTTTTAAAATAGGAAAAATTTCATATATTTTTTCTAAAGTCCATTTTCCTTCTCTTTGTGATTCCTTACCTATTAAAAGGTTTTCTTCAACTGTTAAACTTGGAAACAGTTTTCTTCCTTCAGGAACCATAGCAATGCCAAGTTTTGCTATTTCATCCGCTTCAACACCACCTACATTCTTATTATTTAACTTTATGGAATTAGCATCAACACTAATTAAGCCAGTAATAGATTTTAAAAATGTTGATTTGCCAGCTCCATTTGAACCAATAATTGCCACAGTTTCTCCTTCATCTAAATGGAAATCAATTCCAAATAATGCTTGAAAATCACCGTATTTTGCAATAAGGTTATTACATTCTAAAATACTCATTATTCAATCCCCATATATACTTCTTTAACTTCGGCACTATTCATTACATCTTCAGGAGTACCATCAATTAACAGTTCTCCAAAGTTAATTGCAATTAAACGATCAACAACAGATAAAAGAGCATGAACAATATGTTCAATCCAAATAATTGAAACACCAGCATTTCTAATATCTTTAATTAATTCAATTAACTCAAAAACTTCTTGTTCTGTTAAGCCACCAGCAATTTCATCTAAAAGTAAAATTTTTGGTTGTGTTGATAGTGCTTTTGCAAGTTCTAATCTTTTACGCTCTAACAATGATAATGTTCCTGCAAGTGCTTCAGCTTTATCTATTAATCCAGTTTGTTCTAATACAAAAAGAGCTAGTTCTTCTGCTTCTTTTTCTGAATAATTATTTCCATAAACAGCACCTACTAAAACATTTTCAAAAACACTCATTCCTTCAAATGGTTGAGGAATTTGATAGGTTCTTCCAAATCCTTCTATACACCTATCCGATGAAGATAAGGCTAAAATACTTTTATCATTAAATAATATCTCTCCACTATCTGGTGTTATATCTCCTGATATAAGGTTGAAAAGTGTAGTTTTACCTGCACCATTTGGTCCTAAAATACCAATAGCTTCTCCTTTTTCTAGTTCAAAAGATAAATCATTTGTTACTTTTAAAGATCCAAAGCTTTTGGAAACATTTTGTACTTTTAGTAAACTCAAAAAAAACTCCTATAATTAAATTTATTTAAAGTTCATAATATAGAATATTATGAACTTTATATTGTTCTTCTATTTTTTAATTAATAGGAGCTAGTTTGCTTTGAACTTTGATAGTTTTTGCTTGAGAATTTTCAACAATTTCTAGTTCTAATTTTTTACCTTTTCTTTTCCATTGACCGGATACTAGAGGTGTTTTACTAATATTTGGTACGGGTCCAGTTTTAAAGTTAACAGGGCCAACAATAGATGAATAATCTGTATTTGCAATCGCATCTCTTATTGATTCAAGTTTTCCAGGTCCCTTAGATCTCTTAAGTGCATCAATAGCAACTTCGAATAAGGCATGTTTGAAACCTAATGGCATAGTCCATTGTTTATTTGTAGCTTCTGTATATGCTTGCGCAAGTTCTGCTGATGTTTGATTTGTTAATCCAGATGTAAATGGATGATTAGGTGACCACCATACTTCAACACTTAAATTATTTGCTCTATTTCCAAATGGTTCAATAGCAATTGGGAACTCACTAGCTTTTGCAATAGTCACAATTTTTGGATTAAAACCTTGTTGACCAGCTTGATTCCAGAAATTTGCCATATCAGGTGGTGGGATAACTCCTGTTACAATTTCAACACCTTGTTTTTTAAATTCATAAATAAATGATGAAAAATCACTTGAAGGAGATTGGTATCTTCCTAAATCAACAATCTTATATCCCATCTTTTCAAGTACGGGAGGGAATCCATGTTTTTTATCTGCCCATGCATTACCATCTGAATCATTAGGAAATAAAACACCAATAACTTTATTAGTAGCTACTTGATCCCAAAGATTTGTAAATGAACCAATTACATCTTCTAATCCCCAAAAGAAATGATATGTCCATTCAAAACCTTCCTTTGGATCTCCACCACGTCCGAAGAAGTGAGGTTGCCATGGGGTATCTGTTGTTAAACAAGGGATTCCATTTATCTCACACTGATCAGCAACAGGATTTGTAGTTGCAGGTGTACTTGCAGCAATTACTAAATCAACTTCATCATCTAGGATTAGTTGTGAAGCAACTTCTGATGCTCTATTTGAATTTGACTGACTATCTTTATAGATTATTTCAATAGAATGTTTAACTCCATTAATTGTAATTCCATCTTTTGTTGCTTCTTTTACTTGTGATAAAGTAAACTTATCAGGTTCAGCAAAGATAGCTAGAGGTCCAGTTTGAGGACTAACATATCCAATTTTAAAAGCTTTACCTTTTTTTTCTGAAGCTGCAAATACATTTGTTGTATTTAAAGCTGCAAATCCAGCAAATGTTGCTCCACCTAGACGTTTAAATGCATCTCTTCTAGTTAAATTCTTTTTCATTTCTCTTCCTTAGTAAGTAATTTATTAGATAATCATTATTACAGAAGGGTATCGCTTCTCAATCGCGAATTGAGGAAAAAATTTATTTTATTTTATATTGTAATTAATATAGTTGTGTATTAAATATTATGTATAAAATACATTTTTAAAGTGTTTTGCTAGTATTTAAAAAGTATAAAATAGAACTTATAATAACTCTATTTTATACCCAATATTTTGATTTACGATTAAGTCTTTATGTATTTTATTTCGAAGTCTAAATAAAAGTGATCTAAATGCTGCATATCCAGCTGGTTCATTTGGCCAAATTTCATATTCTAATTGTTCTTGACTAATTGTTTGTCCTGGTGTTCTACATAAGGCTTTTATAACTATAGCTTCTTTTGCAGATAATTTCATAGGATCATCTCCATAATAAAGTATTTCTCTTTCTTTATCATATAAATAGCCATACTTTAATTTAACAGTCCTTGATCTTGTTTCTAAATCTAAAGATAATTTATGTTCTAAAGTTTTATTTATATTTTTTACAGAATTTGTATTCTCTTCTTTTTCTTTATCATTAGCAGCTTTTTTTAAAGCTATTTCAATTGAGGCTTGAAGGTGACTTTTTTTATAGGGTTTTATTAAATATCCATATGCATAAGTTTCAGATGCTTCTTGTATAGTTCCTAACTCTGAGTTTGCTGTTAAAAATATCACAGGAGTATTTGGTAACGTTACTTTAAGCTCTTTTGCTAGTTGTATTCCTGTTGTTGGACCTTGTAAATATATATCCATTAATATTAAATCAGGCTTTTGAATATTTTCATCATCAAGTATTTTTAATGTGTTACACCTATTATTTGAAATACCAATTGGATCATACCCAAGTTCACTTAATACCATTTTTAGATTTAATGCAATTACAGGTTCATCTTCTACTATTAAAATTTTTGATTTACTCATTCACTCTCCTTTATTGGAAATATAATATTACATTCTAATCCATTATTATTTTTAAATTCAATTGTTCCATAAAGTTGAAAACCTACAATTGAATGAATTAGTTGCATTCCAATGGATTCAGATTTTTTTAATTCGTCTATATTTTTTAATCCTTTACCATTATCTCTTATTTGTAAATGGATATTTCCATCAATTACTTTCATATGAAGACAAAGTAGATTTTTTTTATTTTGTTTAAAAGCATATTTAAAAGCATTTACACAAAGTTCATGTAATAACATCCCTATTTGTATACATCTATTTATTGAGAATTCTATTTTATGTACATGTAAATCGATATCTAAATGTGTATCTTGAGAAATATAAAGATCTTTTGTATCATCTAATAACCTTTCTATATAATCGTTTACATTTATTGAAGATAAATCATCACCTAAATATAAGAATTCATGAACTAATGCCATAGCATGTATTTTACTTCTACTTTCAATCATTAACTCTTTAAATCTTTTGTCATCGTATTTATACATTTGCATATTTAACATTGATGAGATAATTTCCATATTATTTTTAACTCTATGATGTATTTCTTTTAATAAAATATCTTTTTCTTTTAAAGATTTTTGCAGTTCAATATTCATAGTGGTTAATTTATTTCTATATTCTAACCTCTGAGTCATATCTCTTGCAAATGCACAAATATATTCTAATCCATTATAATATATAGAGTGTCCAGATACTTCTACTGGATAAATAGTTCCATCTTTCTTTTTATGTGTGCTTTCAATACGCCAATTAGGAGTTGACTTTATCTGTTCCATGCATTCTATAGCAGTAGTTCTATTAAACTTTGGATCAATATCTTCTAAATAAAGATTATTAAATTCTTCTTTTGAATATCCGTCTAATTGGCATGTAGCATTATTTACGTAAACAAACTTACCTTCCATATTAAACCAGTGAATGGCATCCACAGAGTTGTCAAGTGCAAATTCATAAGGAGCTAATCTATCTTTTTCTTTTTCTTTTAAATCCTCATATGCTTTATCAATAGTTTTTAAAAGTTTTTGTAAGTGATTTATTATTATATAAATAATAAAACCAGTAATTATAATAAAAAAGATACTTAAATACTTAGGGTTATAATCAGTAGAAGCATTAAGTTCAAAATAGGATTGCAGCAATTTATCAATAACTATAATAAATAATATTCCTGAGAATATATATGTAATAGAAAATCTTTTTGCAATTTTTTTAGGGTTAAATATTTCATCAATTATTTTCATACATCGATTATATCATATAAAAAAATTTTAGTTTAATCTCGCGATTGTAACGCGATTACTTTTAATTATACTCAAGAAAAATCAAGTGGAGAATGTATTGAAAGAAGGAAGAATTGGAATAATTGGAGTAGGTAATGTTGGATCAACTATTGCATTTTCATTAGCAATAGATAATAAGTGTAAAGAAATATATTTAAAAGATATTAGAGAAGATTATGTTGAAGCTATGAGTCTTGACATTTCACAAGCTGCAAAAGCCAATTCTTCAAATACACAAATTAAAGCGATATCAAAACCTGAAGAATTTTGTGATTGTCAAATTGTTGTAATAACTGCTGGTATTGCCAGAAAACCGGGCATGAGTAGAGATGATTTATTACTAACTAATTCTAAAATAATAAAAAGTGTTATGAGTGAGGTTGAACAATTTAATAAAGAAGCAATATTTATAATTGTTTCAAATCCTTTAGATGCAATGGTTTATTCTGCATTAAAAGCCTCAAATCTCCCAAGAACAAAAGTTATTGGAATGGCAGGAGTTTTAGATAGCTCAAGGATGGCACATTTTATAAGCGAAAAACTTGAAGATAAAAATGTAAAAATTGTAGCTGCTGTTATGGGTGGTCATGGTGATGATATGGTTCCATTAGTTAATTATTCAACAATTAATGGAAAAAGTTTGAATGAATATTTTACAGAAAATGAAATATCAGAAATTATTGAAAAAACTAAATTTGGAGGAGCTCAAATAGTAGGTTTATTAAAAACTGGTTCTGCTTATTATGCCCCTGGCTTTTCTGTTTCTTTAATGGTGGAAGCAATTTTAAATGATGATAAAAAGAGTTTTCCTTGTGCCGTATTATTAGATGGAGAATATGGCTATAAAGATGTAGTTGCCGGCATTCCTATTAAATTAGGTAAAGCAGGTTGCGAAGAGATAGTAGAATTAGATCTTGATCTAGAACAAAAAACTGCATTTAAAAAATCAATAAATTCTGTTAATGAGTTAATTAATGTATTAAAAGATAATCAATAATACTAAATAAGTTTAATTTAGAAAGGTTTTGAAATGTTTGATATAACTATTGTAAGTCAGTTTATTTTATTAGGAATATTTGTTGGATTTATTTCAGGTTTATTTGGAATAGGTGGTGGAGGAATTATTGTCCCAATATTAACAGTAATTCTTCTTTCCTTAGATTTTAATGAAGAAATTGTTGTTCATACAGCACTTGGAACTTCAATGGCTATTATGGCAATTACATCATTTTCAAGCTTAATAGCTCAACATAAAAAACAAGCAGTTCTTTGGAATATGTTTAAGATGATTTTACCTTCAGTAATAATTGGTACTTTCCTATCATCTTTTCTAGCAACATATTTAAGCTCATTTACCTTAGCGATTATCTTTTCATTTTTTATGTTTGTATCTTCTATACATATGTTTTTTGGCAAGCAACCAGAGAGTAAAGATAGAATCTTTCCTTTTAAAATACAGTTTTTAGCAGGTGGTTTTATAGGAGCTATATCAGCTTTGATTTCTGTTGCAGGAGGAATGTTTATAGTTCCTTTTTTAGTTGCGCAAGGTGTGAATATTAAAAAAGCAATTGGTACTTCTTCTGCAATTGGATCACCATTAGCCCTTTCAGGAGCTATTGGATATATGATAAATGGTTGGTCTTTTGGAGACTTTGAAAGCTCTTATACTTTGGGATATTTATATTTACCTGCAATATTACTTGTAAGTATTGGAAGTGTTTTTGCAGCTCCTTTTGGTGTAAAAGTTTCTCATAAATTATCTATCACTTTGTTAAAAAGAATGTTTTCATTAATACCATTTTTCTTAAGTATAAAATTAATTTATGATTTATTTTAAAAATACTTTTATTTGATCTTTTTCGCGATTACTTTGCGAATTGTTTAAAGTATAGTTCTAATACTTAAAAGGTAACTTTTAATTTAGATGACGATATGAGTTTTTTATTTATATTGTAAATTTCAACAAAAGGATATTTATGAAACATAATATCTTTGTAAAAAACAAAGAAAAAGAAAAATCTTGTAATGAAGATAAAAATTTAATGGACTCATTATCTACATGTCAAGATCTTGTTCCAAATGGCTGTCATAATGGAGCTTGTGGAATTTGTAAAATCACTATTAATAGTGGTGATTATGAAAAGTCAAAAATGAATAGAAAGCACATATCAGAAGCTGAGGAAAACTCAAATATAGTTTTAGCTTGTAGAACTTTTCCAAAAAGTGATATGGAAATAGAATTTATAAAAAAACCAAAATCTAAGCATTATACGCTTGGACATTAATCTAACTAAAAGGAATTAAAATGGGAATTATGAGATTAGGTCATGTAGATCTTAATGTATTAAATATCGAAGAATCAAGAGCTTATTATGAAGAAATAATGGGATTAAATGTTACAAGAGAAGATGAAGATGGTACCTTGTATTTAAAATGTTGGGATGAATGGGATAAGTATAGTCTTGTTTTAAGACCAAGTGAAGAAGCTACATTTAATAGAATCGCATATAAAGTTAAAAATGATTCTGATTTAGATGATTTAAAAACTAAAGTTGAAAATTATGGAATTGAAACAGAGTTTTTAAAAGCAGGTGAAGTTGTTGATTGTGGGAGAGTTTTATCTTTTACATTACCAAGTGGACATGCTTTTTTATTATATGCAGAGAAAGAATTTGTAGGAAAAGATACAGGTGACACAAATCCAGCTCCTTGGCCATTTACAGGAAAAGGAATTAAAGCACACTGGATTGATCATGCTTTATTAATGTGTCAAGGTCCAGAATCAGTTATGGAAATTACAAAATTCTTTATTGATGTATTTGACTTTACACTAACAGAACAAGTTACAGTTGGACCAGATGGATCATTACAAGCTGCTACATGGCTAACTTGTTCATCAACTCCGCATGACATTGCATTTGTTGCAGGAGCAGAAGTTGGAATGCATCACTTTGCATTCTTCTTAGATGGATGGAATGATATTCTAAGAGCAGCTGATGTTATGGCTATGCATAATGTAAAAATTGATGTTACACCACAAAGACATGGTATTACAAGAGGTGAAACTATTTATTTCTTTGACCCATCAGGACATAGACTAGAAACTTTTGCAGGACTTGGCTATTTAGCTCAACCTGATATGCCAGTTATCACATGGACTGAAGATGAATTATGGAGAGGAATCTTCTATCATACAGGTATTGAAAATGGTGCATTTACAACAGCCTATACTTTACATGCATATAAATAACATGTCAAGTTTAGTAATAACAGAAAAAACAATATCAAGACAAGCTTCAATGGAAGCTTGTCTTTTTGCAGTTAAAAAGGCTGAAGATTTAAATATATCTATTAACGTAAGCATTGTAGATAATAAAGGTCTAGAAATGGCCTTCTTAAGAATGGAGAATTCTTTTATTCATTCTATAGATATAGCAAAAGATAAAGCTTATACAAGTGCAAGTTTTGGTTTTCCAACAGATACATGGACTAGTGTTTTCAAAGAAATGCCACATTTAGAACAAGGTTTTTCTAATAGAAATAGGCTTGTTCCATTTGGTGGAGGATTACCAATATTTGATGAACATAATGTAAAAGTTGGAGCAATTGGTGTTTCAGGTGGAACTGAAGAAGAAGATATTATTTGTGCAAAATATGCAATTGAGAAGATAGGACTAAAATAATGAAAAAAGTACAACACTATATTAATGGACAATTTATAGACTCAGAATGTGGAGAGTTTTTTGATAACTTTAACCCAGCAACTGCAGAATTAATTGCAAAAGTTGCACAAGGAAGAGAACCTGAAGTAGATGCTGCAGTTGCAGCTGCAAAAGCTGCACTTACAGGTGAGTGGGGACAAATGAAGCTAAATGATAGAATAGCTTTAATGTACGAAATTGCTAATGAAATGGATAGAAGATTTGATGATTTCTTAGAAGCTGAATGTTTAGATACAGGAAAACCTTACTCAATAGCAAGACATATAGATATTCCAAGAGGAGCGGCAAACTTCAAAGTATTTGCAGATACTATGAAAGCAGTTGCTGATGAAGCTTATAGAATGGATACGCCAGATGGTAAGATAGCAATGAACTATTCAATGAGACAACCAAAAGGTGTTATTGGTGTAATTTCCCCTTGGAATTTACCATTATTACTTATGACTTGGAAAGTAGGTCCTGCACTAGCTTGTGGTAATACTGTTGTAGTAAAACCATCTCAAGTAACTCCTACAACAACATCACTTTTAGGTGAGGTTATGACTAAAGTTGGAGTTCCAGCTGGAGTGTATAATGTTGTTCAAGGTAGAGGATCAATTACAGGAAACTTACTAACAGCACATAAAGATATAGATGCAATAACATTCACAGGTGAAACAAAAACTGGTGAAATGATTATGAAAGCTTGTTCAAATGGTGTAAGAGATATATCATTAGAACTAGGTGGAAAAAATCCTGCAATCATTTTTGATGATTGTGATATGGATAAGGCTATTTTTGAAACAGCAAGATCTGTATTTGCTAATTCAGGACAAGTTTGTTTAGGAACTGAAAGAGTTTATGTTCAAAGACCAATTTTTGATGAATTTGTTAGTCGACTTAAAGATGCAGGTTCTAAACTAAAAGTTGGAGTTCATAATGATGAATCTGTTGATATGGGACCAGTTGTTAGTGCTGCACATAGAGATAAAGTTTTAGAGTTTTATGATATTGCAAAAAAAGAGGGTGCAAATGTGATTTTAGGTGGTGGAGCTCCTAAAATGGAAGGTAATTTAAAAGATGGTTTTTGGGTTGAACCTACTATTTGGACAGGACTTCCAGAAACTGCAACTGTTGTAAAAGAAGAAGTATTTGGACCTTGTTGTCATATAGCTCCTTTTGATACAGAAGAAGAAGTTATTAAAATGGCGAATGACACTAAATATGGTCTAGCATCTACAGTATTTACTGAAAATTTAGATAAAGCTCATAGAGTTGCTTCAAAAATTGATTCTGGAATTGTATGGGTTAATTCATGGTTCTTGCGAGATTTAAGAACACCATTTGGTGGAATGAAAGGCTCAGGTATTGGAAGAGAAGGTGGTCATCACTCACTTGAATTCTACACTGAACTTAAAAATATTTGTATAAAAATGTAAGGAATTAAAATATGGAACAACTAAAAATAGAAAAATATGGAAATGAACTTTATGAAGCGTTAAAGACTAATTCAGTAATAGAACCAATTACTTCAAGAGAAGCTGATATTACTATTGAAGATGCATATGCAATTCAAGATCATTTTATACAAAGAAGAATTAAAGAAGATGGTGTAAAGATTATTGGTAAAAAAATTGGTGTTACATCCAAAGTAGTAATGGATATGTTAGGTGTACATCAACCTGACTTTGGATACCTTTTATCGGATATGATTTATTCAGATGGTGATGAAATTGATGTAAGTGAAGGAATGATTCAACCAAAAGCTGAAGGTGAAATTGCTTTTGTATTAAAAGAAGACATAATGGGACCAGGTGTTACAACTGCTGATGTTTTAAGAGCAACTAAATTTGTAATGCCTTGTTTTGAAATAGTTGATTCAAGAATTAAAGATTGGAAGATTAAGGTTCAAGATACTGTATCTGACAATGCTTCTTGTGGATATATAGTATTTGGTGGAAAAGGAGTTGATCCTAGAGAGGTTGATTTAACAACTTGTGGAATGACACTTGAAGCTAATGGTGAACTATTACATACAGGTGCAGGTGCAGCAGCACTTGGAAGTCCTGTAAATGCAGTGGTATGGCTTGCAAACACATTAGGTTCTTTTGGTGTTGGATTAAAAGCTGGAGAGGTTATTTTATCTGGTGCTTTATGTGCAATGGTAACAATTAAGCCAGGTGATAATATGACTATTAATGTAGGTGGAATTGGTTCTGCTTCTTGTAGATTTGTATAAAGAGGAAAGAAAAGATATGAAAAAAATTAATTGTGCATTAATTGGGTCTGGTAATATCGGAACAGACCTAATGTTTAAATTACAAAGAAGTGAGATTTTAAATCCTTTATGGATGGTAGGAATTGATCCTGAATCTGATGGGTTAAAAAAAGCAAAAGAAGCTGGAATGAAAATTACAGCCGAAGGTGTTGATGGATTACTACCTTTTATTAAAGAAGATGAAGTAATGATTGCTTTTGATGCAACATCAGCTTATGTACATGGTGAGAATAATAGAAAATTAGCTGAATTAGGTGTAAAAGTTATTGATTTAACTCCTGCAGCAATTGGTCCTTTTTGTGTGCCATCAGTAAATATGAAAGAACTTTTAGAAGAAGATACTCAAAATGTAAATATGGTAACTTGTGGTGGACAAGCTACTATTCCTATGATTGCAGCTGTTTCAAGTGTTCAGGAAGTTGAATATGCAGAAATTATTGCAACTGCTGCATCTAAATCAGCAGGTCCTGGAACAAGGGCAAATATTGATGAGTTTACAGAAACTACAAAACTTGGAATTGAAGTAGTTGGAGGTGCTAAAAAAGGTAAAGCTATTATTATTCTAAACCCAGCTGAACCACCACTTATGATGAGAGATACAGTTCATTGTCAAACTACTCAAACTCCAAATCAAGAAGCAATAATCAAATCAGTAAATGATATGGTAAGTGAAGTTCAAAAGTTTGTTCCTGGGTATACATTAAAAAATGGACCTGTATTTGATGGAAATAAAATTACAATTTGGTTAGAGGTTGAAGGATTAGGTGACTACTTACCTAAATATGCAGGAAATCTTGACATTATTACAGCAGCTGCAACAAATATTGCAGAACAAATGGCTGAAAAAATCAAAGCAGGAGTTTAAAGATGGATTTAAAAGGTAAAAAAATTACAGTACATGATATGTCTTTAAGAGATGGGATGCACTCTGTTAGACATCAGTTTACACTTGATCAAATGACTGCAATGTCAACTGCAATGGATGAAGCAGGTGTTCCAATGATTGAAGTAACACATGGTGATGGCCTTGGTGGAAGTTCACTAAACTATGGATATGGTTTACATACAGATGAAGAGTGGTTAGATGCAGTTGTTCCAAATATGAAAAATGCAAAAATATCTGCTCTTTTACTTCCAGGTATTGGAATAGTAAAAGATTTAGAACGAGCAGTTGAACATGGTATTTCTACAGTTAGAGTTGCTACTCATTGTACAGAAGCTGATTGTTCAGCTCAACATATAAAAGCAGCAGTTGGAATGAAACTTGATACTGTTGGGTTTTTAATGATGGCTCATATGGTAGATGAAAAAAGAATAGTTGAAGAAGCTAGAAAAATGGTTTCTTATGGTGCAAATTGTATTTATGCAACAGACTCGGCTGGATATTTACTTCCTGATATGGTAAGTGCAAGAATAGGAGCATTAAAAAAAGAATTTGGAGATGAAATTGAGATTGGATTTCATGGTCATAATAATATGTCTATGGGCGTTGCTAATTCTTTGGCTGCAATAGAAGCAGGAGCTACTAGAATTGATGCAAGTTTAGCAGGTTTTGGAGCAGGTTCTGGGAATACTGCAACTGAAGTTTTAGTAGCAGTTTGTAATAGAATGGGTGTTGAAACTGGAATTGACTTAGACAAAATTGTTGATGCTGCAGAAGATATAGCACTTCCTATTATGGGAAAACCTACAAGAATTTCAAGAGATTCTTTAACTTTAGGTTATGCTGGAGTTTATTCATCTTTCCTATTATTTGCACGTCGTGCAGAAGAAAAATATGGAATTGATGCAAGATCACTTTTAGTTGAATTAGGTAGAAGAGGAATGATTGGTGGTCAAGAAGATATGATTGATGACTGTGCAATGGAAATGGCAAAAGCAAAAGGATTAATATAATGGCATTAGATAAGCAAACAATTGAAAAATTAGCAAAGCATTGTGAAGATGCTGAGTTAAATGCTCAAGAAATTACAAAAATTACAGATGACTATCCAGAAATGACATATGAAGATGCATATGATATTCAATGGACAGCAAGAAAAGCTAAAGAAGCTCGTGGTACAAAGATTATTGGTATGAAAATGGGTCTTACATCACAGGCTAAAATGAAGCAAATGGGTGTTCCAAATCCTTGTTATGGATATTTAGCAGATTATTTTAGCTTTGGCGATGGAGCTGAGATTAAGATTGATGAGTTAATTCATCCAAAAGTTGAAGCTGAGATTGCTTTTGTTTTAAAAGATGATTTAAATGGACCTGGATGTCATATTGGTGATGTACTAGCAGCAACAGATTTTGTAATGCCTGCTGTTGAAATTATTGATTCAAGATATAAAGATTTTAAATTTGATTTAAAATCAGTAATTGCTGATAACTCTTCATCTTCAAGATATGTAACTGGTGGAAGAATGAGAGATATTAAAGATCTTGATCTTAAAACACTTGGTGTTGTAATGGAAATTAATGGAGAAGTAGTTCAACTTGGAGCTGGTGCTGCTGTACTTGGTCATCCTGCTACTGCAATTGCAATGCTTGCGAATATGATGGGTGAGCGTGGTGAAACACTTAAAGCCGGTTCATATATTCTTTCAGGAGCAATTACTGCTGCGATGAGCGTAAAAAAAGGTGATAATGTTACTGTTAAGTTTCAAGACTTAGGTACATTAACAATGAAGTTTGTATAAGTTTTACCCTACAAAATAAAAGGACAAAATATGCCAATAGCTACAATAAATATTGTTGAAGGTAGAAGTGATGAACAAAAAGAGAAACTAATAGAAAAAGTTACTCTTGCAATTCATGAAGCAATAGATGCTCCTGTTGCAAATGTACGTGTTATTTTAAATGAAATGCCTAAACAACATTTTGGAATAGCAGGTCAAAGTGTAAAAAAAATGGGTAGATAGTAAAAATCATGTCTTTATTGAAATTAAGTGTACTTGATCAGTCACCAATTCATGATGATAAAGAGCCAAAAGAAGGTCTCTTTGATACTATTAAACTTGCAATTTCTTGCGAACAGTCAGGTTACTATAGATATTGGTGTGCTGAACATCATGATACTCCTGGATATGCAAGTGCAAATCCAGAAATTATGGTTAGTTCTGTTGCAAATGCAACTTCTAAAATAAGAGTTGGAAGTGGTGGGGTAATGCTAAACCACTATAGCTCTTTTAAAATTGCTGAAACTTTTAATACTCTAAGTGCCTTACATAATAATAGAATTGACTTAGGAATTGGACGAGCTAGTGGTGCTAACTTTTTAGCAGCACGAGCTTTACATAATTCAAATAGTGGAGACTATACTCAAAAAGCATATGAACTTATAAATTATTTAGATGATAAAGTTCCTAGTGATGATTATTTTCATGGAGTTAATTTATCTCCAAAAGGAGTTAATTCAACTCCAGTTTATTTATTAGGTTCTAGTGATGGAAGTAGTGTATTAGCAGGACGACTTGGTGCTGGTTTTTGTTTAGCACTTTTTATAGGAACTCATAACAGACCTACAGAAATTATGGATTCATATAGAAATAATTTCACTCCTTCAAAAAATTTTGAAAAACCAAAAGCGATGATTGCTGTTGCTTGTATATGTGCAAATACAAAAGAGGAAGCAATCGAACTTGCAAGTTCTCATACATATTGGAAAGTACAAGCTTTTAGACATCCTACAAGGGATACTTTTCAAAATCCTAAAAATGTAAAAAAATTATATGAAAAATTAAGCTTTGAAGATAAAGCATATTATCATGAAACTTTAAATTCTATGATTTTAGGAACACCTGCACAGTGTAAAGAACAAATAGAAAAATTAGCTAAAGAATATGATGTTGATGAAGTGATGATCGTAAATGTTACTTACTCTTTTAAGAAAAGAAAAGAATCATACGAACTTTTGGCTAAAGAATTTACTTTAGAAAAATAAGAGATTAAAAATTAAATTAAAACAAGGAAAAAATATGTCAAATCCAGAAATAGCAAAAAATATAAAAACAGGAAGTTTTAACACTAACTATCATGATTTAGGTGAGGGTGAACCAATCATGTTTATTCATGGTTCAGGGCCTGGTGTATCAGCATTTGCAAATTGGCGATTATGTATGCCAGCATTAGCAGAAAAATTTAGAGTAATTGCTCCTGATATGGCAGGTTTTGGTTTTTCAGATAGACCTGAAGGAATGACTTATAATATGGATGTTTGGGTTAAACAAACAATTGATCTAATGGATGCTTTAGGTATTGAAAAAACTAATCTAGTAGGAAACTCTTTTGGTGGAGGTTTGGCTTTAGCTTTATGTATAAAATATCCTAAAAGATTCAATAAAATTGTACTTATGGGTTCTATGGGAGTAGATTTTGAAATTACTGATGGTCTTGATCAAGCGTGGGGATATACTCCAAGTTTAGAAAATATGAAATCATTACTTGATACATTTGCGTATAGTAGAGTTTTAGTAACAGATGAACTTGCAAAGTTAAGATATGATGCAAGTATTAGACCAGGTTTTCAAGAGTCATTTGGTTCAATGTTCCCAGCTCCTAGACAAAGTTCAGTAGTTTCAATGGCAAGTGATGAAAAAGAAATTGCAAAGATCGATAAAGATACTTTGATTATTCATGGAAGAGATGATAAAGTTATTCCTTTTGAAAACTCTGTAAGATTACACCACTTAATTACAAAATCACAACTACATAGTTTTGGAGAGTGTGGTCACTGGAGTCAAATTGAACATAATGCAAGATTTAATAAGTTATTAATCGACTTTTTTGCAGAATAAAATAAATTTTAACTTTTAAGGGATAAAATATAAAATGTTACTATTAAAAATATTTTCTATAATATTCCCTGTTTTTTTTATCGCTTTCATAGGGTATATTTATGCTAAAAGAGAAAAAATCAGCATGGATATACCTAATAAAATTAATATGGATATTTTTATACCTATAATGGTATTTTATTTTATAAGTGAAAAATTATCCTCTATTCATATGTTAGGTTCTTTTTCTCTTGGTGCTGTTTTAGTTGTCTTTGGATCAGGAATTATACTCTATCCTATTAGTAAGCTTTTAAAATTAAATCCTAGAACTTTTTTACCTTCTATGATGTTCAATAACTCTATAAACTTAGGACTACCCTTAGCCTTTTTTGCTTTTGGTGAAGAAGGAATGGCACTTGCTATCGCCTTATCTTTAGTACAAGTAATTGGTCAATTTACTGTTGCAGTAGCTATGTATGGTGGAAAATTTGATCTTTTAAGTTTATTTAAAAATCCAGTAATTTTTGCAACTATTATAGGTTTATTTTTTAATTATTTTGATATACATTTACCAAATGAATTACTTACTCCTATTGAAATGATTTCACATGTAGCAATACCACTAGTACTATTTGCATTAGGAGTTCGATTGACAAATATCGAATTAAGAGATTGGAAAATAGGAGTCTTAGGTGCATTATTATGTCCTTTATCTGGAATATTAATGGCACTACTTGCTATATATATTTTTGATTATACTACCTTACAAGCTAGTTTAATTATTCTCTTTGGTGCCTTGCCACCTGCTGTTATCAATAGTATAATGGCTGAAAAGTATAATTATGATGCTATTACTGTTGCATCTATTGTAGCTATTGGGAATATTGCTAGTTTAATTGTGATTCCAATAGTTCTCTATTTTCTTTTATAATATACATTAGGAATTTAATATGATGAAAAAAGAACTTGTTCCCTTAGCCCTAGGTGGCTTGGCTATTGGTACAACAGAGTTTGTTATGATGGGATTACTTCCCGATATTGCAAATGGTATGGGTATTTCTATACCTATTGCAGGACATTTAATCTCAGCTTACGCCTTGGGTGTTGTCGTTGGAGCACCAATATTAGTTGCATTAAGTGCTAAGTTTCAAGCTAAATACATCTTGATTACTTTAATGCTTATGTTTACGATTTTTAATTTTTTATCTACAATTTCACCTGATTATTACACTCTTATGCTTTCAAGATTTTTAAGTGGACTTCCCCATGGAGCATTTTTTGGTGTGGGTACAGTAGTTGCTTCAAAACTTGTAAAAGAGGGTAAATCAGCACAAGCAATAGCTTCAATGTTTACAGGTTTAACCGTTGCTATTGTAGCAATGGTTCCACTTGTGACTTATCTTGGACATAATTTAGATTGGCGTTATGCTTTTGCTATTGTCTCACTACTAGGAGTTATTACTATTGTTTCTTTATACAAATACCTACCTATGCAAGAACCACTAAGAACTGTTACCTTTAAAGAAGAACTAGAGTTTTTCAAAACAATAAAAGCATGGCATATTTTATTAATAGTTTCAATTGGATTTGGTGGCTTGTTTGCATGGTTTAGTTATATTGCACCCTTAATGATTCATATATCTAATTTCTCTGCTAATAGTGTATCTTATTTGATGATAATAGCTGGATTAGGTATGTTTACTGGAAATATAATAGGGGGAAAATTAGCAGATAAAAAAGATCCTATAAAGGTTTCTATTGTATTACTCTTTTTAATGGTAATTGCACTTATTTTAGTGTTCTTTTTATCAGAAAATAAAATAATATCCATAATCTTAACATTCATTTGTGGTGCATTGGCTATGTCAATTTCTTCACCTATAAATATGATTATGCTAACGAATGCAAAAAAATCTCAAATGCTAGGAGCTGCTTTTATCCAATCAGCTTTTAATGTTGCTAATTCATTAGGTGCATTATTTGGTGGAATACCATTGTTACTAGGGTTCTCTTATAATTATGCCTCTTTAGTTGGCGCATTAATGGCATTGTTTGGATTGCTATTGTGTATATTGTTTCTAAAAAGATATCAGCATTAAAATATTTTTTCGAATAATAATAAAAATGCAATTTTAGCGATTGTTTTGCGATTATTTTCAAATAAAATATTTTTAAGAGTCTACCAGCTAAAACTTTAGAATATAAACTAAAGCGGATAAGCGCGCGAAAATGGTAAGCTTAAGAAAATAGCGGAATCTAAGGGGAATAAATGAGAAAAATTACAAAATTAAGTTTAGTGGCAATGTTAGGATTAAGTACTTCTTTAAGTGCAAATACATTAGAAGAAGCATTTGCTAATAGTAAGGTAAAAGGACAATTAAAAGCAGCATATATTGATTCAAACTTTCTAGGTTCTAATGAATCTGATTCAGTAATAGCAACAGGTGGTAGTCTTGGTGTTAAAACTGGATCATTTTATGGATTAAAAGCTGGAGTTACATTCCAAGCATCTTCAGTTTTAGATGATGGAATTGATTATGTTGATCAAAGTCCTATTCCTCCATTTAATGTAAATGGTGCAAACGTAATGTCAAATGCATTTAATGCTTCAGGTGCAGTATTATCAGAAGCGTATTTAGAATATAGTATTGGAAATACAACACTTAAAGCAGGTAGACAATTTATCAATACGCCACTTGTTAGTTCTGCAATTGATGGTAAATCATCAGAAGCAGTTGTTAAAGACTCATTTGAAGCATATGTTTTAACTAATACTGATATTCCAAATACTACAATTGTAGCTGGGTATGTTGATAAATATCAAGGTCAAGCTGATGGAAATGGAGATACTGATGATTTTAATAATTTCGTAGATGGTGCTTATACTGTTTATGCAAAAAATAATTCAGTAGAAAACTTAACTCTTCAAGCACAATATTTAGATGTAAAAGGAACTGTAGCTACTGAAGATAAAGATGCTTTATATTTACAAGCAGATTATAAATTAGCAGCACACACAATATCTGGTCAATATTTGTCATCTACTGACAAGTCACAAGCAGCAAATGCACAAGATGGAAAAGCTTTTGGACTTCAATCAACAGGTCCTTTAGGATTAGGTAAATTAGGTTACTTAGTAGCATATAACTCAAGCACTGATAAAAATGCAGGAGTATATACAGGTGCTGGTGCGGGTACAACTGATACTTTATTTACAGCAATGCCTGTTCATGGTGGTGGTGTTCCAGCAAGAGCTGATACAGATACTCTTATTGGTGCTTTAGTTGCTCCAATTGCAGGTGCTACAGTAATTGGATATGGTGGAAAATCAGCTAGAAAAGTTGCTTTAGGTGACGTTACAGCAATGGGTGCAATGGTTATTTACCCAGTGTCAAAAAATATGCTAATCAAAGCAAATTTTGAACATGTAGAAGTTGAAAATATTATCACAGAAGATACAGATACTACAGTTGTAAGATTGTCTTATAACTTCTAATATTAATTAGAAACAGATTTAGTTTAATACTAAATCTGTTTTATTTTTTCTAGCGATTTAACTATCTATATTTTTTAATAAAATCAAATAACTCTTCTTTTCCAAATAATCTTGGAGCAACTTTTTCATCTATTCCATTTGATATTTTGATTTCTAATTTTCCTCTTATTTCTTTTATAGCAGTTATTCTTCCTAAGTATTCATTTCCCGTTTGCTCTTTTATAGGTATTTTTGCACCTTTAAATAGTTCAAATAAGCTTGGTTCTTTTCTGTTTCCTATATGTTTTCTATTTTCTTTTTTATATAAATACTTCCATATCTTTTTTTCTTGATTAGACGAAATGAAGTTTTGGGTATATGAACTAAGGATTTTATTTCCTACTATTTTAAACTCTGTTTCAGGAAAGAAACCTGGCACACAGTTACATAAGAAATCTCCTTTGTTTTTTGAAGCTAAATCTTTAATCACCATAAATTTGAACTTTTGCAGTTTTTGCTCCAAGCTTATTTGTAAAGAGTGTGTATCAATAATATTTGGAAGAATAGTAAATAATTCTGATTCATCAAATTTTGCTTCAATAAGCTTTTCATTATGGAGAGAAAAATATTTAAGCACTTCAAATAGATAGTCATTAGATTCAAATTTTGGTAAATTTGCACTTAAATGCAATGACTTTCTGGTATCTAAAATATTTACTCTGTTTTGATCCATACCTATATAAACATTTATAAAATAGCATTTTAAATTATTGTTTATTTGTTCTATTATGAAGTTGTTTTTGTCAATTGGAATTATCTTGTAATTTAAAGTTTTTCTATTAACTTGTCTTGTTGTATATTTTAAGTCATAATTTTTTAAAAACCATTTTAGTTCTTCTATTACATTTTCACTAAGAGGTGAGTTGTTTGAATACTCTTTTTCATCAAAGTTATAATGAATACCATAAGTTTTTAGTTGATCTTTTAATTCATACGTTTTATCTGATTTTTCTACTATTATTTCTTCATAACTAGATTCATGTTCCATGATTTACCTTTTGAAATTATTTTCTAATAAAACTTTTAACTCTCGTACTTCTTCTCTTAAACTTTTTATCTCTTCATTTATATGTATTTCATTTGATTGTACTTCATCTAAGATATTTTGCTCTTCTTTTTGGTTTAGAATAGCCATTGCATCAACTATAATAGCAACTACTAAGTTAATCATTACAAATGTTACAACAAAAATAAAAGGCACAAAGAAAACCCATGCATAAGGATGTACTTCCATAACAGGTCTTACAATTCCCATAGACCATGACTCTAAAGTCATAATCTGAAATAATGTATAAAAAGACTCTCCTAATGTTCCAAACCATTCAGGGAATTTTTCTGAGAAAAGTTGTGTTGACATAATAGCTGAGATATAAAAAAATAGTGTCATCAAAGCAATCACAGATAACATACCAGGAATCACACTAACTATAGCAGCAACTATTTTTTTCATTTGTGGAACTGCTGTAACAAGTCTAAATAATCTTAATACTCTTAAAGTTCTTAATATCTCAAAACCACCACTTGTAGGAACTAATGAAATAGCAACAACAAAGAAATCAAACAAACTCCATGGGTCTTTGAAAAAAGAGATTCTATAAACATAAATCCTAAGTATAATCTCAATAGTAAAAATCGTTATAACGAATTGATTAAATATCGTAGTATAACTTTCATAATTTAACATAAAAGTTTTAGAAGTCTCTAACCCCATCGTAATACCATTTAAAACAATCAAATAGATTATAAACTTTGTGAAAAAATTACTTTCAATAAAAGATTTAATTTTACTATTCATAGAAACTCCATATTTTTTTAGAATAATAGCAAAATAAAGGTTTTAAAAGCTATTAGATATAAAACATCTTTAATTTATAACAGGCTTTACATTATTAATCACAATATCTAAAACTTCATTTTTCTTTTTATTTATCCAGCCTGTTGTTTCATCATTGTACATAATTATATTTGCACTATTTTTATTTTTAAATGGT
>NYWO01000061.1 GCA_002685075.1 Arcobacter sp. | reverse complement strand
GTTTCATCTATTTCTTTTGGTACACCACGCATAAAGCCTTCCAAAATCCAAACTGATAATGGTACATTAAATAATGTATGAGCTAAAGCCACCGCTATATGTGTATCAAATAAACCAACACTTGAATAAAGTTGAAAGAATGGCAGCGCAAAAACCGCTGGTGGTGCCATTCTGTTAGTTAATAACCAAAAGAATAAATGCTTATCCCCCATAAATGAATATCGTGAAAAAGCATAAGCTGCAGGAAGTGCAACTAAAAGTGAAATCACTGTATTCATAACAACATAAGTCATAGAATTTATATATCCCCAATACCAAGAAGGGTCTGTAAATATTGTTATATAATTGTCAAATGTAAAATTAACAGGGAATAAAGAAAAAGTTCCTAATATTTCATCATTTGTTTTAAAACTCATATTAACTAACCAGTAAACTGGCAACATTAAAAATATAATATAAATAAGCATTATCGTAGGGGACTTACTACTAAAAAAACCTGTTTTTTCTCTTGAGCTATTCATTATTAAGCCTCCTTCTTATCAATATTAGTCATAATTGTAAAAAATGCCCATGAACATAATAAAATCACTAAGAAATAAATTAGTGAGAATGCAGCAGCAGGGCCTAAATCAAATTGTCCAATTGCCATTTTTACTAAATCAATAGATAGAAATGTTGTTGCATTTCCTGGACCACCACCTGTTACAACCATAGGTTCAGTATAAATCATAAAACTATCCATAAACCTTAGTAATGTTGCAATTAATAATACTCCCATCATTTTAGGAAGCTGTATATATCTAAAAATACTCCAATTTGATGCCTGATCAATTTTTGCTGCTTGATAATAAGCAGAAGGAATAGATTGTAATCCCGCATAACAAAGTAAAACAACTAAAGAAGTCCAGTGCCACACATCCATAACAATAATAGTAATCCATGCATCTAAAACATTTTGAGTATAGTTATATTCAATACCCATAGAAGCTAGAGTATAACCTAAAAGTCCAATATCAGATCTTCCAAAAATTTGCCAAATTGTTCCAACTACATTCCATGGAACTAAAAGTGGTAAAGCAACTAAAATTAAACAAGCAGATGCCCAAAAGCCTTTTTTAGGCATGTGAAGTGCTATAAAAATTCCTAGTGGTATTTCAATTAATAAAATAATACTTGTAAAAAGAATCTGTCTCCCAAGAGCATCATGTATTCTTTGCGAGTTTAGTATTTCCTCAAACCATTCTAATCCAACAGGAAAAAATTGATTATTTCCAAAGGTATCTTGAATAGAGTAATTAACAACTGTCATTAAAGGAATAACAGCAGAAAAACCTACTAATAAAAGTACTGGTAATACTAAAAACCATGCTTTTTGATTTACTGTTTTTTTCATGATAAAGCTCCTTCAACTAACCAATCATCAACATATACATTTACACCTTCATCTTTAAATCTAATACTATTCATAGTATTCGTAATTTTTACATCTTCTGGCACTATTATATTTACTTTACGATTATTGTATTTAGCTCTTACAATCTTGTGATGAGCTACATCCTCTACTCTTAAAATTTCTATTTTTATTCCCTCACCCTCTTCACATAATTCAATGTATTCAGGTCGTACTCCTAATTCAACTTTTCCTGATAATTTTTTATAAGTAGCATTAAGTTTAATTTCATGTTCTTGCAATTTTGCAATATTTCCTTCAACTTCTACTTCAAATATATTCATTCCAGGAGAGCCTATAAAATATCCAACAAAAGTATGTGCTGGTTTTTCAAAAAGTTCTTCTGGTGTTCCTATTTGTAAAACACAACCTTTATTCATAACAACAACTTTATCAGCAAAAGTTAATGCTTCTGTTTGATCATGCGTAACAAAAATCATAGTATGCTTTAATTCTTTATGTAAAGCTTTTAGTTGAGTTCTTAATTCCCATTTCATGTGAGGATCAATTACAGTTAAAGGCTCATCAAATAAAATTGCATTAACATCTTCACGAACCATTCCTCTACCTAGAGAAATTTTTTGCTTAGCATCAGCTGTTAATCCATGAGCTTTTTTATCTAATAAATCTTCAACTTTAATTGCTCTTGCGATTGAACCAACTCTTTGTTTAATATACTGTTCATTGGCTCCTCTGTTTCGTAGAGGAAATTCTAAGTTTTGTCTTACAGTCATTGTGTCATACACAACAGGAAACTGAAAAACTTGTGCTATATTTCTATTTGCAGTATCTGCAAATGTTACATCTTTGTCATCAAATAATATACTGCCTTCAGAAGGTGTTAGAATTCCTGAAATTATATTTAACAAAGTTGATTTTCCACAACCAGACGGTCCTAAAAGTGCATAAGCTGCACCATCATCCCATTCATGATTTAAAGGTCTTAAAACATAGTCATCTATAGATTTTGGGTCTTTTATATAACTATGCGCTAAATTTGAAAGAGTTATTTTTGCCATATTATCTCCTCCTATCTTTCTTGCACATAAGATGCTGTATGAAGTAAATCACCATCTTTTGCAAAAACAAAAATATGTCGTGTATCTAAATAAACTGATAAATTTGAATTATATTCTAAATCATGAACTCCATGAACTAAACCAATCCAATTGTCATTATCGTGATGCATGTGTAAAAAAGTTTCTGAACCTGTAATTTCAGTAACATCTAAATGTGCTGAAAACTTAATTGCATTACCTGTATGCTTTTTAAGTTCTAAGTGATTTGGTCTAAATCCAAGTAAATAGTTTCCATCCTCTAACTTTTCTAAAACATCTTTTGTAGCTGCTTTTTCATTATTTCCATAATAAATAAAGTCGCCTTCTTTTTTTATATCTAAAAAATTCATTGATGGATTTGAAAATACTTTTGCAGTAGTAGCATTATTAGGGTTATGATAAACTTTTGAAGTTTCATCAAATTGAGTAATATTACCCTCCCATAAAGTTGCTACATTTCCACCTAATAATAAAGCTTCTTCAGGCTCAGTTGTCGCATAAACAAAAATAGCCCCTGATTCTTCAAACATTTTAGGAATTTCTTCTCTTAATTCTTCTCTTAATTTATAATCTAAGTTTGCTAAAGGTTCATCTAATAATACTAAACCTGAACCTTTAACTAGGGATCGAGCTAAAGCACATCTTTGTTGTTGGCCACCTGAAAGTTCAAGTGGTTTTCTATCTAACATGTTATCTAATCTCATTAACTTTGCAGTTTTTTTAACTTCTTTATCAATAAATGCTTCATCTTTTTTCATTATTCTTAAAGGTGCTGCAATATTATCATATACACTCATTGAAGGATAGTTAATAAATTGTTGATACACCATTGCTATTTTTCTATCTTGAACTCTCATTCCAGTAACATCTTTACCTTCCCAAAGAATGCTACCCGTTGTGGGAACATCTAAACCAGCCATAATTCTCATTAAAGTTGTTTTCCCAGATAAAGTACGACCAAGGAGTACATTCATCGTACCTTTTTTTAATTTTAAGTTGGCATTGTAAATATATGTTTGTCCATCTACTTTCATAGATATATTCTTAAGTTCTAAGGACATTAATTTTACTCCTTTTAATTTTATAAAATTCTATTGATATTTTTTCTTTACATCATAACATTATAATCTTAGTTTCAATAGTGACGTAGTGATTTTTAAATTTAGCTTAAATTTTTATTCACTTTTAACAAATTATGTATTTAATTGTCATTTTTAGAACATAACATTAAAATAGCATTCCTATTTTATGGTACATGTAGAGTTTAAACTTAATTATTGTTTAATTTTTTATACTAATATAGAAAAATTTATACTAAATTATTAATGACATAAAAGATTACTTTATCCTCTATTATTGTTAATAAACTAAGTTAAATTAAGATTCTTTTTATATTTATCACATTATAATGTTTGATATAACATTATAACCTTATAATGAAAAGGATAATAAATTATGGGAAATATAAATTTTGATATTATAATAATAGGTGGAGGAGCAACTGGAAGTGGTATTGCATTAGATGCTGCATCAAGAGGTTATAAAACTCTACTTTTAGAAAAGAATGATTTTTCAGAAGGTACTAGTTCAAGAAGTACAAAATTAGTTCATGGTGGAGTTAGATATTTAGAAGCAGCTGTAAAAAAATTAGATATGGATCAATTCAATCTTGTTAAAGAAGGACTAAAAGAGAGATCAAGACTTTTAAAGAATGCTCCTCATTTATGTTCAAAATTAACTTTAGTTACACCTTTATATAAATGGTGGGAAGTTCCTTATATGTTTGCTGGTTTAACTTTATATGATTTAATTTCAGGGAAAAGAGCTTTAGGTAGAAGTTCAATTGTATCTAAAGATAAAATGATGCAAAAATTTCCTAATATTAAAAAAGAAGGTTTAGTTGCAGGTGTGAAATATTATGATGGTAGTTTTAATGATGCAAGATTAAACATTTCTTTACTTCAAACAGCTAAAAAATTTGATGCAATTTGTAAGAATTATAATGAGGTTGAATCTTTTAATTATAAAGATGGAAAAATCTCTGGAGTAGAAGTAAAAGATAGAATATCTGGGGAAACAATCACTTATAATTCCTCAATAATAATAAATGCTACAGGTGCATTCTCAGATAAAATTAGAGTACTTGATAATAAGAAAGCAAAAGAAATGCTTGATTTAAGTTCTGGTATTCATATTGTATTAGATAAAAAATACTTACCTTTAGAAGAAGGCTTAATGATTCCAAAAACACAAGATGGTAGAGTTCTATTTATTTTGCCATGGATGGGTAAATGTTTAGTTGGAACTACAGATGAAAAAACAATATTAAATGAAAGACCAGAAGTTACAAAAAAAGATATAGACTATTTATTAAAACATTTAGAAATCTATTTTGATTTAAAAATAGATGAGAGTGAAATACTATCATCTTGGTGTGGAATAAGACCCTTAGTAGCAGCACCTAAAAGTGCATCTACAAAAAGTATTGTAAGAGATCATATTATCACTAGTTCTGATTCTGGGCTAGTTAGCATTATTGGTGGGAAATGGACAACATATAGAAAAATGGCAGAAGAAGTTGTCGATTATGCTATTTTAAAATTTAATTTAACAAAAAACGAATGTGTAACAAAAAAGTTAAAACTTGTAGGTAGCGAAAATCTAAATAAAGAACAATCAATTAATTTTGTTTCAAAACAGACTACTAAATATTTAATCAGTATGTATGGAGATAAGGCTCAAGATGTTGCAAATAGTGTAGAATTAATAGAAAAGCTTCATAAAGATTATCCTCTTATAAATGCAGAAGTTATATATTGTATAAAAGAAGAGTTTGTACAAAAACCTTTAGATTTCCTAGTTAGAAGAAGCTCTTTAACTTTAATTGATAAAAACTCTTCTAAAGAAATTCTAGATAGAGTACTTGATATTATGAAAAAAGAATTATCATGGAGCGAAGAAAAATTAGTTGAAGAAAAACTTGAAGCACTAAGTATTTTAAATACATACATATAAATACTTTTGCTTTTGTAAATTAAACAAAACCTTTTAATAATAATTTATATAATATATTAAGTACAATTTAAAACTGTATGATGTAGTATAAGAAGTAATGTAAATATTATTTCATTATAATCCTACAAAACCATAATAATTTAAAGGATCTGACTTTTGTTCGCTAAAAATGGTATACCTCTATATCTTCAGTTAAAAGAAAAAATACTAGAAGATATTAAATTGAATTATAAAGTTAATGATATTATTCCTGCTGAAGGTAAGCTGGAAAAAAAATATGAAGTAAGTAGAATAACTGTACGAAAAGCAATTGAAGAATTAGAAAAAGATAATGTTGTTATAAAAAAGCAAGGTAAAGGAACTTATGTTAAAGAGCAAAAAGTTCTTTATGATGCCAATTCTATTGGGTCTTTGACTCAAAGATTATCTAAGCAAAAGCACTTACTTACTACTAAATCTATCTCTTTTGAAATAATTGAAAAAGAAGAAGAACATTTTCTAAAAGATATCTTACATTGTGATAAACTACTTTGTATAAGAAGAACTAGATTATTAGATGAAGTTCCTTTTGCTTTAATGATAAACTATTTTGATGTAAATACAGTTCCTGATATTGATAAAAAACTAAACTTAGAATCTTTATACGCTTTCTTAAAAGAAGAGTATAATATTGAATTTTATAATGCTGAAGAAATAGTAGAGGCAAAAGCTGCAAATGAAAGCGAAGCACAAAAATTAAATATCAAAGAAGGCTCACCTTTATTATCATTAAAAAGACTATCTTTTGATAAAAACAATAAGCCAATAGAGTATTCAAACTTGGTAATTAAAGCAGATATGTATAAACATAAGATTATTTTATCTAATGATAAAATATCAAATATATAGAAAAATCTAAATAATCAAGAATAGGTAAACCCTATTCTTGAAAACTTTTAATTGCATTTAACAATCCTACAGTAGAAGCAT
>NYWO01000060.1 GCA_002685075.1 Arcobacter sp. | reverse complement strand
TTTTTTGTACTATATCATCTAGTTTTAAAAAAGGTTTATAAATATGAGTATGAAAGAAAATGTTGATTTTGTTAAAGATGAACTAAATAGTGAAGAAAAGTTCCTAGAAAGCGTTGTAAAGGTTGAGAGCTTTTATAAAAGATATAAAGCTTTAATTATAGGACTAGTTTCAATTGGAATAATTGCAGTTATTGCTATAAGCATTAATACTTATAACAATGAAAAAAATAAAACAGCTTCAAATATTGCATTTGATAAAGTAATTGCTGATCCAAAAGACACAGAAGCACTAAATACTTTAAAAGAAACAAATAACAAACTTTATGAAGTAGCTATGTATTTACAAGCTAAAAAAGATGGTAATTATCCTGATACAAAAATTCCTTACTTAAAAGAATTATCAGAATATAAAAAAGCATTAACAAATAATGATGTTTCAAAATTAAATGAATTATCTATGAAAAGTGATTTTTTACTTAAAGAATTTGCAATATTTAATAAAGCATTAGTTTTAGTTAACGAAGGAAAATACAAAGAAGCAAAAGTTGCACTTAGTTTAATTCCTCAGTCATCAAAAGCTTCTGAGTTATCTGCATTATTAGAACATTATTTACTTACAAAATAAAGGAATATTATGAAGCACTTTTTAATTTTATTAGCTACATTATTTTTAGTAACAGGATGTGGAAGTAAAAAGTATTTTGAACCAGAAAATGTAAAAAGTACTTTAAAAGTAGAAGAATCTACTCTATCTTCATCTATTAAATCTATGAATAGAGATGGTGCTACTTTAGAAGATGGTACTATTCTTACAAGGGATGGAGTTTCTGATTTTAAACTTCCAGAGAACTTTGATTTTTTAAATGTAAGTAATTCAGGAAAAATTCTTTCAACAAATTACAAAGATACATTATTAGTTGGAAATGAAGAATTTAAATTTGAAAACATTGTTGTTGCAGCTTCTTTAAAAGATAATAAGCTTGCTTTAGTTTATTCAAATAACTCTGTTGAATTATTTGATATAGAAACTAAAAAAACATTATATAAAGAATACTTAACAATATCTTTAGCAAATGATACAAGAATAGCAAATCCACACTTTATGGGAAATTTAATTCTTTTCCCTACACTAAATGGAAAAATTATCATTGTATCTACAAAAACAAATGAATCTGTAAAAAATATATCTGTTGATTTAGATAATGAGTTTAACAATATTATATTCTTAAAAGTAATTCAAGATAAGCAAACTTTAATTGCAGCAACAGCGAATAAAATAGTAACAATCTCAACAAAAAATATTCTATCAAAAGATTATGAGATTAGAGATATTATTGTAAATAAAGAAAACGTATATATTGCAACTATTGATGGAAGATTAGTTAAATTAAACCTTGCATTAGAAGAGATACAAAGTAAAAAGTTTAAATACTCTAAAATACATGCACTTGCTTTTACAAGTTCATTATATGCAATTGAATCACAAGAGTTTATTATTAAGGTAAATGATGATTTTACAAATGATAGAGTTTATAATTTTGATTTTGATAATGAAGAAAGATTAATAGTTATTGGAAATAAAATATATACGGATTCAAGACAAATCACACTTCCTTAAAACTTTTATAAAATACTATTAGTTTTTACTAATAGTATTTTACATTAAAAGCTATTGTTTTTTAGCTTCTTCTTTTTCAAAAACTTCTCTACATTCTGTACAAAATTTAGCAAAAGGTTTTGCTTTTAATCTACCAATAGGAATAGTAATTCCACACATTCCACAAGTACCATAAGTTCCATCATCTATCTTTTTAATAGCATCTTCAATCTGTTTTAACTCAGCTAATTGATGATTAGCTATCATACCTTCTGTAAATGAGTCACTTATTACTTCTGCGTAATCTAGATCATCTTTAATGTCCTGATCTTTTAGTTGATCGATATTATCTCTACTTCCATTTATATTTTTTAGAATTCTCTCTTGTCTTTGGATTAATGTCTCTTTTAATTCACTAATCTGTTGTCTATTGGGCATTAACGTTCTCCTTAGTTATATATATAATTATATACTTTTTATTATATATATTATATAAGAGCTAATAAAAGTACCACTTTTAGGGACTTCTGAATAAAACTTATTTATTCCCAAATATCAATAAAATATAAAAATTTAACACTTTATTAATGTTATAAAGATAGAATAGCTAAATAAATTAGAGGAGCTTTAAATCACTACTTTAAGTAAAAACTTTTTATTAACAATATTATCATTATTTTCTATCTTAATTTTTTTTATTTTTGTACATGCAAATTTTGAGAAAAAAAGTGATTTATTTACAAAGAGTATTTCAATGCTTACTAAAACTCCTGGAATATCATTTTCAACTTCAGAGTTTGAACCAAAAATAAGAGTATATGAAGATTTCTCACACATAATTTATCCTGAACAAAGAAAAATAAACTATTTGGATTTCGTATATGAAAACTAGTACTTTTTTAAACTTTTTATTTCTATTAATTTACAAGCATAAATCAAAACATATAGCAATTTCATTAATCTCAATTTTAATTGTATTTTTAATATCTTCAGTATTATTTATATCATCTTCAATTCAAAAAGAAGTCTTTAATACCCTTGATGCACAAAGCGATTTTGTAGTTCAAAGAATAAATTCAGGGAAGATCATAAATACACCTAATTCATGGATTGAAGATTTTAGTGATATTAATGGGGTTGAAAATACTCAACAAAGAGTTTATGGACAGTATTTCTTTGAACCTTCACAAAAGTATTTTACTATTGTAGGTATTGATTTATTTGAAGAATCAACTAATAAAAATGTAAAAAAACTTTTACAAATACTAAATATTGAAGATTTTTTGGAAAAAGATTCAATGATTATTGGAAATGGTGTAAAGGAAGTACTTAAAGAATTTCATTATTTTGATGACTACTCATTTAAATTACATAATAGAGAATTAAAAAAAATATCAATTTTTAAAGCCTTACCTAAAGATGCAAATATACTTGCAAATGATTTAATTATTATGGATATTTCACTTGCTAAAGAGATTTTAAATATAAATGAAGATGAATCTACTGATATAGTTTTAAATATACCAAATGAATTAGAACATTCCAATATCAAAATAGAACTAATTTTAAAACACCTAGATATAAGAGTTATTCAAAAAGAGGATATTAAAAAAGCCTATGAAAATCTATATAACTATAAAGGTGGTCTTTTCTTGATTTTATTTATTATTGTTATGATAACTTTTGTTTTAATTTTATTCCAAAGATATACTATGATAAGTTCAAGTGATAAAAAAGAGATTGGAATTTTACGAGCTGTTGGTTGGAGTATAAAAGATGTAATTAAACTAAAAATTTTTGAAACATTTATTATTGCTTTTATATCTTTTTTAATAGGGATTATTTTAGCTTATATTTTTGTATTCTTTTTAGATGCTCCAATATTAAGTAATATCTTTTTAGGTTTCCACAACTTAGAAAATAGTGTTTCTTTTTCACCAAATATTAATTTTTCAACTATTTCTACCCTGTTTTTATTTTTTATAATTCCTTTTATTTCTGCTGTTTTAATCCCTACATGGAAAATTGCAGTAATTGAGCCAAGTGAGAGTATGAAATGATAAAAGTAAATAATTTAAATAAAGTATTTAATCAAAATACAAAAAAAGAGTTCAAAGCTTTAAAAGATATAAATATAGAAATTCAAAGCTCTACTTGTGTTATATTAAAAGGTGTTAGTGGAAGTGGAAAGTCTACTTTACTTTCTATTTTAGGTGCTTTATCAAAGCCTTCATCTGGGGATATAATTATAAATAATGATAGTATTGCAAAACTACCTGATTTACATAGTTCAGCGTTTAGAGCAAAGAATTTAGGATTTATTTTCCAATCTTATAATCTATTTAATGAATTAAATGTTGAAGAAAATATTTCTATTCCTTTAGTTCCTTTAGGTTTTAGTCAAAAGGAAATTAATCAAAAAGTTCAAACTGCTTTAACTCTTGCAAATATTGAACACAAAAAAGATGAAACTGTATCCAATCTTTCAGGTGGAGAAAAACAAAGAACAGCAATTGCAAGAGCTTTAGTTAATAATCCAGATATAATTCTTTGTGATGAGCCAACAGCAAATTTAGATAATGCAAACTCTTTAAAATTTATTGAAGTTATGAGAAAATTAAAAGAATTAAATAAAACTATTATCATAGCAACACATGATCCAATTTTTGATAAGTTAGATTTTGTTGATGATACTATAAATATAAAAGATGGGGAAATTACGTGAATAATGTACTTTTATCAAATGAAATAATCGTATTTTTATTTACACAAATAATACTTTTATCACTTCTTACTATCTCTTTTTTTTATTCACTTTCAATTATAAAAAATTGGGATTATTCAAAAACTACTCAAGAGCAATATAAACTTGAAAAACGCTCTTATTTAGTAATACTTATCATTAGTTTTACAATGATTATAAAAATATTTCTAATGCCCTATTTTGCATATAGTATAGATATTTTATCACATATAGTTCCAGGAGCTATGTGTGCTGCTGGAGTTATTGGAGCAAATGAGTATGGACAGCCACTTTTAACTTTTAAAGTTGTTCTTCTATTTTTTATAGGTATTTGGATGATTTTAAATACACTTGATTTAAAAGAAAAAACATATCCATATACAAAGAAAAAGTTTTACTTCTTTATTCTAATTTTTTTACTTGTAATTATTGAAACTATAGTTGATATTTTGTACTTAACAAATATTTCAACACAAGAGCCAGTACTTTGTTGTTCTGTAATTTTTGGGGCAAGTTCAACTGGAAGTCAAATACCATTTAATTTAGATATTCCTATGCTTTTGGTTTTATTTTATTTACTATATTTCTTAAGTATTTTTGTAAATATTCAAAAAAATCCATATTTAAATATTATTGTAAATATTTTATTTATTTATATTGCTTACTATACAGTTACCTACTTTTTTGGTACTTACGTATATGAACTGCCAACTCATCAGTGTCCATTTTGTATGTTACAACATGAGTATTTTTATATTGGATATTTTATTTGGGGATCATTATTTTTAGGTGTATTTTTTGCTTTTGCCTATGCTGTTTTAAAACTACTTATAAATAAAAGCCTTGATTATACATTGAAATATTCACTGATTTTCAATACACTTTTCGTTCTTATTTGTAGTTTTTATACTCTTAAATACTATTTTGTAAATGGAGTTTTTTTATAAAACTCCATTTACATTTACTTAAACTATCTTAGTAAACTCTTCAAAAAGTTTATTATCTAAAGGTTTTTCTAATTTTAGATGAACGCTTATAGGTTTATTTCCTTCATATTTTATAGTATTTGCAAGACCTAAATAAATAAAGCCTTGAGTCTTTTTATCAACTAATACAAACTTTCTTACAAAAATATGCAGTTTTACATTTAACTTTTTATTGTTAATAAGTTTTACTCCATCAACACTATCTTGAGAAGTACTTGGTTTACTTTGATAAGTAAAAGTATCTTTTGATAAAAAAGTGTTGTCATAATATGAAGCTTTAGAGAACTTCTCTTTTTCTAGATTAATAAATAAAAAGAAGTCATCTTTAAACTTTAAAAATCCACTCCCTCTAAATGAAGAATGAATTTTATTAAAATTACAAAGTTGTGCAATATTTAACATATTATATTTTGTATATAGTTTTAAAAATGGCAGGGAATAATCTTCTCTTCCAAACTCTTTTTCATAGTGAAGTATTCCATAATCTAAACTATCTTCAAATATTTTTTTATATTCATTATTTTGTAGTAATAACTCAAACTCTTTTGATTTTACTAATTTTTTATTCTTTAGTTCGACTAGTTTTAAATACCTGCTTATTTGGGCTTTATCAAAATAGTCTTGATTTAAAAAGTTAAAACTATGAAAAATAGTATCTTTATTGATTTTATTTAAATATTTTTCTAGCTTTTTGTATGCAATCTTTTCATCTATATAATCTTCTGAAAGCAAATGTTTTATTAGAACAAACTCATAAACCCTTTTTACAGGGAGTAAATACTCTACAAACCTAATCGCTTTTATAAAGACCTCATCTTTACAATAATCTTTTAGCTCTTCATCTTTTTCAACTTTTGCTAAAAATTCAATATAAGATTTACAATCACTTATAAAGCTCATTGGCGTTAGTAAATCTTCATATTGTAAGTAATCAACTAAAGAAGGTCTTCTATTTCCTAAAATAGCTTTAAACTCAAAATACTGCTCTTTTAAATATTTTAAATGATTGAAGTTTTCTTTATCAATTTGCTCTAAAATTCTTTGTTTTGAAATCTCATCCATTTTTATAAATACATTTTGCATATTTGCAAAATTATTCTTTAAAGATATTTTTATACTCTCTTTATCAATTCCTTTATTTCCAATAAGCGCAAGAGCTATTAAATAGGCTTTATTGTGGTTACCAATAAAATCTAAAACAGTTAAAAACTCTTTGTCTTTATATTTACGTAAGCCACGACCTAATTGTTGAGTAAATACTATAGGTGAAGAAGTAGGACGAAGCATTAGAACTGTATTTATTGAAGGAATATCCACTCCTTCATTAAAAATATCAACTGTAAAAATTACTTCTAAAGTATTTGTATCATCTTCAAGATTTTTAATAGCTTCTTCTCTTTGAGTTATAGTGTTATTACTTATAAGATATGTTGACTCTATTCCTCTTTTGTTAAACTCATCACTCATATAAATACAATGTTCTTTAGATACACAAAAGGCTATTACTTTTCTTTTACCTCCACTATTCCCACCATCACCACAATGAGAATAAAAGTTCATCTTTTCAATTATATATTCAACTCTTTGATTTACTTTTAGAACCCTAGTAAGCTCTTCTATCTTTGTCATATCAAGACTTGAATAATCAATACTATCAATATCAGTAATTCCATAATAATGAAAAGGTACTACAAGCTTATTTTCCAAAGCATCATTTAGTCTAATATCACAAGCAATATTATTATCAAATATTTTATATATAGAGCTACCATCCATTCGATTTGATGTTGCAGTAAGGCCAAGTAAGAATTTTGTATCAAAGTGCTCGAGAACACGCTTATAGGAAGGAGAAACAACATGATGTGCTTCATCAACTATTATATAGTCAAACTCTTTTCTTTCAAACTTTAAAAAGTCTAAACTCATAGTCTGAATAGTAGAGAATAAATACTTTTTATTTAACTCTTTTTTATTACCTGTATATAAACCACAAGTAAAAGAGGCATCAACAATACTTTCAAAACTCTGCTTTGCTTTTATCAAGATATTTTCTCTATGAACTAAAAAAAGAACTCTTTTAGGTCTTGTCTTTTTTACATCAAACGCACTAAGATATGTTTTTCCTGAACCAGTTGCTGCTATTACTAAAGCTTTTCTTTGTTCATTTTCTCTTAAACTCTCTAAATTTAAAAGAGCTTCCTCTTGCATATAATTGATATTTAACTCTTTAAAGTTAAAAGTATTATTAAAAGTTTTCTTTTCTAAATTTTTTTTAAACTCTTCATACTCTTTTAAAAACTGTTCATTTACAAAATAAGAATTTCTCCATAAAATCTCAAACTCATTTAATACTTCAGATAAAAATAAATCATCTCTTTTTGATATTGTTTTGATATTCCATTCGATATTAGTTTTAAATGCACTAGAAGTTATATTTGAAGAGCCTAAAAGTAATTCATAACTACTATCTAGTTCAAAGATATAAGCTTTTGAGTGAAAGCCAATATTTGTTTTACTACTATCATAGATTTTTAATTCTATATTTTTGAACTCTTTTATTTTTTCTAAGGCTTTCACTTCTGTAAAGTTTAAATATGTAGAAGTTAAAACTTTTCCATTTACACCTTTTTGTTCTAAAGTTTTTAAAGTATCAAGTAAGAGTTGAAGTCCTGAGAAGTTTATAAAAGCCACGTTAAATATAAAACTATTACATTTAAGAAGCGATTCTTCAAGATGATTATAAAAGTTCGTAGATTGATTATTTGTAATTAGTGTGTTCAAAAAAAGCCTTACATTTTTGTAATTATTAATTATTATAATTAAATGAAACGTAATATATGCTAAAATCTTTTTTATGAGCCTTGATAATACAATATACTATTTAACTTATGAAAATATAATAGATACTAATATACTTTTTAACGATATTTACTCTAATGAAAATACAAATTACTATTTTAGTGATGATTTCTCAAAAGAGTTTTACATTCATCTTGCTCGTTGTGGTTTTATCTCAACAACTACTATATATGAAGATAAACTTTACTTACTTCCTGAATTACAGTTTGAGTATGCACTTTTAGATTTTGAAAACTTGCATATAAGTAAAAAAGTAAAAAAACTAATAAATAAAGATAATTATATATTTAAAATAAATACAAGATTTGATGAAGTCTTAGAAAAGATTGATGAGTACCATAATCCAAATTGGTTAATTAAAGATTATCATAAACTTCTTCTAGAGTTAAGGCAAAAAGATGACTCTCTTCCTGATTTTTCTATTATGAGTGTAGAAATTATAAATAAGCAAACAAACGAACTAATAGCAGCAGAAATTGGCTATAAGATTTATGATACATATACTTCACTAACTGGCTTTAGTTCAAAAGAAAAAAAGTATAACAACTATGGAAAACTACAATTAGTTCTTTTAGCACAATATCTAAAAAAAGAAAACTATGCCTTTTGGAATTTAGGACATCCTTATATGCAATATAAGTTTGATTTAGGAGCTGTTAAATACTCAAGAGATGAGTTTTTAAAACGATGGTTACCAAAGGTGTTTATTTAGTAACTATTGTATTTCGTCCATTTGCTTTAGCTTCATATAAAGCATCATCTACTCTTTTTACAATTAATTCTAATGTATCATTCTCTTTATAGCTAGTAATTCCAAATGATGCTGTCTTATTTCCAATTACTTTAAAGCTATGTTCATTTATATACTTTTTAATTCTTTGAATTTCTTGCAATATATTCATATCATGATTTGGAGAAATTATTAGAAACTCTTCACCTCCCCATCTTCCAAAAGTATCAATTTTCTAATATTGTTTTTTATTATATTTGTAAACTCTATTAATACCGCATCACCTATTAAGTGTCCATGCTCATCATTTACTTTTTTAAAGAAATCAATATCAATCATTACTACATAAAATTTGTGATTTGTTCTTTTTGATACTTCTATTCTATTTAATATTACTTCATCTAATTTACTTCTATTATAAAGTCCTGTTAGTTTGTCAGTAATTGATAATTTTTGTAACTCTTTAGTTTTTTCTAATATCTCTTTTTCTAAATCTTCTTGTGTTAGTAACCATCGCTTTTTATTAAAAAAATAAAAAATATAAAAAATAATAAGTAAAAAAGAAATTACTACTAAAAAAGAGATAAATATCAATTCATCATGAGTAAATTCAATATTTTCATCCAATGAAAACCATTTAGAATAAACTCTTTTGTATTCTCCATTTATTTTTAATTCAGTAATTGCTTCATCAAATAAAGGCAAAAGTTGAAATTGATTTATTGATATAGCAATTCCTCTTTTTATTTCATATAAGGTAACACCAAAAGATACTACTTTATTAGTTATATTCAATTCTTTTAATTTTAGATTTATTAATACATCTGGAGCACATATAATATCAACTTCTCCTGAGAGTAAAGCATTTATAAGTAAGCTAAAATTTTTATACTTTTGAATATTAGATGACATATCTTTTGTAATATATTTTTCACAAATATTTAAAGAAACTAATCCAATTTTTTTATTTTCAATATCTTTATTAGTTTTTATATCAAAGGAGCTATTTCTTTTAAATAATTTCAAACTAAAAGTATCAGTTGGCTGACTAAAGACAAGATATTCTGCTCTTTTTTTTGAAATACCAATATTAGGGATAATATCAGCTTTCCCTTCTTTAATAAGTGATAGTCCTTCTATCCAATTATCAACTACAATATATTCATAATTTATTTTTGCTTTTTTAGCAATTAAGTCAAACAATTCAATTGAGTAACCATCAATTTCATTGTTTTTATTTATATAATAGTATGGTTTCCAATCTTTTGGAACAATTACTTTTAACTTCTTATCTAATTCAAAAGAGAATAAAATAAGTGGAAAAAACAAGAGAAATAAAATTTTGTTCATAATAAAGTTTAGCATTTACATACTGTCAATATCTTAAATTTGGAATTCAATACAGAATTTTGCACCTTTGTATCTAGTATTTTCATATATATATTCATCATTTACAACACTTAATATTCCATTTAGGTGCTTAGTAATAATATCTTGTGACATATATAAGCCAATTCCTGTTCCTTGGGATTGATGTTTAGTTGTAAAATATGGTTCAAATATTCTATCTATTATCTCTTCATTAATTCCACCTGCATTATCTTTTATCTCTATTATTATATTATTATTATTAATATATGCATCTATAAATATTAACTTTCTTTCATTTTCTTTCTTAAGTAACGCATCTTTAGAATTATTTAATATATTTAAAAGAACTTGGATAAATTCATTCTCAGATGAGAGAATAGTTATCTCACTTAAATTTTTTATTATTTCAATATCTTTAGATACAAATTGTGAACTTACAATATTTAATGCTTTATCAATTGTTCGAGAAAGTAAAAATTCTTTTTCTTTATTATTTTTATTATCAAAAAAACTTCTAAAGTCTTCTATTGTTTCAGAAAGATATTGTACAGTCTCATTAATTGAATCCATAGCTTTTTTGAAATCCGTATCAGATAATACATTCATATCTTTTTGTATTTTTGAGCCAGTAGCTATAGTTGAGATTACAGATAGAGGTTGTCTCCATTGATGTGCTATATTACCTAACATTTCACCCATTGCAGCCATTTTACTTTGTTGAAAAAACAATCTATCTCGTTCCTCCTTCTCTAGTTCAAGGAGTTTTCTATGAGTTATATCTTGTTTTACTGCAATAAAATTTACTATTTCATTATCTTCATCAAGAACAGGAGTAATAATTAATTCTTCATCATATAAACTTCCATCTTTCTTTTTATTAATAAGCTCACCTTTCCAAGGCTTTTTATCTAAGATTGTATTCCACATTTGGGAATAAAATTCTTTTGTTTGTTTTTTTGAGGAAATGAAACTCTTAGGATTTTTCCCTATAATTTCATCTATTTTAAAACCTGTTAATTCTTCAAAAGCAGGATTAGCCCATTCTACAATAGCATTTTTATTCGTTATAACTATACAATTTATACTAGATTCAAGAGCTTTAATTAGAAGATTACTTTTATCTTCAAGCTCTTTTTGAATACTAATATCACTAAAGGAAGTAACAATCTCATAGTCATTATTTCCACTTGATACTAATGTACTATTTAAGGACACTGGAATATTTCTGCCATGAGAATTTAAAAAGTATTCTTTCTTTGAAAGAAAAAATTTATTTTTCATCACACCACAAAAAATTGGACAATCTTCTTGTTTTATATTATCATTAAAAGTATGAGAATGAAAAAGACTATGAGCATTTTTACCTAATATATCTTCTTTTTTGTATCCTAGTATCTTGCATGCTACAGGATTTATATAATTAATTCTTGCATTTGAATCCATTACATATAAGCCCTCACCTAAACTATCAGTTATAGATTTAAACCATTTTCTTTCATTTTCTAATATTTTTGTTTTTCTTTGTATTATTATAAGCATTGTTATAAGAACCAACATACCTACTATTATCAATAAATATACATACATATCCAAATAAATAATAAATGGAAGATTTATACTTTCTTTATATCCTAATAAATAACCTTCTACTTTTTTATTAAAACCTAGTAAAGGAATAAGTGTAACATCATAATAAGTATCCTCAAGTTTTACTAAAACACCATACTTTTGACCATTTTCCATAGCTTCTTTTATTTCTTTATTATCATGTAACTTTTTATTAATTTTTTTTGCTGTCTCACTAAGCTTTTTTGGTGAATCAGGTAAAGAAGAATTCTTATCTTCAACTAAAAAATCTGAATTAATTAAAGAGGAATGATATAAATATTTTTGACTTTCAAATAATTTATTAAATACTATATCTTTATTTAGAATAAAAGAATATTCTCTTCTTTTATCTAAATCTGAGATAGAATCAATCATTGTTTTAGTTGAAATACTAATCTCAACACTTCCTAAATGTTTATTATTTAAAGTAATTGGAAAAACATTTCTAAAACCTGACATAGTTCTTCCTGTTTCAAAACATGTAACAATTCTATTTTCTTCATTTGTAATTCTAATTGATTCTCTTAATTTTGATAAATCATCACCATATTTATTAGGCTTATGAAATCTTATATAACTCTCATTATTCTTTGTGTGAAATTGAAATTGTCTTATTCCATTTTCTTTTAATTTTACATATAAGGGATATAATTCTCTATACAGTAAGCCTTTATATAATCTTCTTACCTCTTCCTTTGAAGTAATTCCTCTTTCAAAAAGAGATATTATAGATTCATTATGTATCGATTCTTCTATAATATACTTTGTTAATAATCGATATTTATCAATACTTGCAGCATAAGCAAGATCAAGTGTAAGTATATTTTCATTAAAAAAATCTAACTCTTTACTTTTTTTATAATAATTAACAGTATACAAAGTAATAGTTCCTATTAAAACAATAAAAGCAATTATATACCTATAAGAATAATTAATTTTCTTTACCATCAATAATTACTTTCATGTGATATATTTGTTGATTTCATAAGTGCTCGAAGATGATCATAATCTGCATTATTCGTTTTTTTAGTTCCAAACTTCATACTTTTATGCCAAGTAGATAACTCTTTTTTTTCTACATTAAGAATAATATCTTGAATATCTTTAAGCGTCTTGTTATCTATAGTTTTCTTATTACCTACTAAAACAAAACTTGGAATTGCATCTGAACGGGTAATCTCTTTTAATCCTAAATGATTATATTCTTTTGCAATATCTGTTTTTAATCCTCCATATTTAAATTCATCTCGAATCACACTTAATGCTACTTTATCATGCCTACCTAAATATCTGTATTTATTCTCTTCAATATTTGCATTCGATTTACTTAATACATTATGAACAAATAGATATCCACAAGTAGATAAAGGTTGAGTTAATGCAATTTTTGTATCAATCATATTTTCAATAGAACCTACTGGAGAAATAAAACTAACAAAAGAACATGTATATGAAATTTTTCCTTTTTTATTTTTAAAATTTAAAAGAGGCATAAGATAAGGATATCTTTCTTCCAAAGATACATAAGGTAATGGACCTAAATATGCTAAATCGATTTTTCCATTTATAAATTTTTCCAATAAAATATCATAGCTATCATTATAATCAATTTCAATTTTAACATTTAATTTTTTTTCTAGATATTTAGTCATTGGTAAAAACTGAGTATATATTGATTTAATATCTTTTGTAGCTAATGGAGCAAAAACTAAAGTTTTAATATCACTAAAAAGATAAGAAGAAATAATCATTAATAATGTTATAACTTTTGACATAAGATACTCTTTATTTTTAAATTATTAAACTTTATTTAATTATAGAAAATAATACTATTTTCAATTTAAAGATTATACTAGATATCATTAAATTCATCTTAATATTAATAAAATATAATAACATTATTGTTTTTATTATTTAAATTATCTAATCATACTCAAAATATTTTTCATTATACTTTCACCCTCTTCTTTAGAGTGATTATACTTACCATAAATATTAAAGCCATGAATAATAGTCATAATAGTAAGTGCCATAGTTTTAACATCACCATTAAAATCTCCATCTTCTTTTGCAGTATCTAAGTTTTTTTCTATTTGTAAACGTAGACTTTCAAAGTAACTTTTAGGAATTTCAAAGGCATCATCATTCATAAATTCTCCTTTTCCCATACAGTTATTAAATAAACACCCTTTAAACTTATCATGAAAAGAGAAGTTTGTTAAAAAAAGTTCTATTCCTTTTCTTCCTGGATTATCTTTTAAAAGAGCTATGATTTTTGAAGATCTTTTTAAATAATAATTATCAAGAGCATCTTTAAAAATACCCTCTTTATCTTTGAATAAAGAATACATAGTTCTTCTATTTAAACTTGTATGTTCTACTAATTCAGCCATTGATACATTTTCATAACCTTTTTGCCAAAAAAGTTCCATTGCATTATCAAGTACGCTATTTAAATCATATTCTACAGGTCTTGCCATATTTTTCTCCATTTGTAATATTATAGAATAATAGTTCTACATTGTCAATAACTATAAAAGCTCTCAACTCTATTAGAGTTTAAAACCTTTTCTTAGAAAAACATCAAACTCAACTGCAGGCATAGGCCTAGAGTATAGATATCCTTGAATATATTCACAACCATTTTTAACTAAAAACTCTTTTTGTTCTTTTGTTTCTACACCTTCTGCAATAACTTTTAAGTTTAAACTTTTAGCTAAGGCAATAACTGCTTTTGTAATTCCAGCATCTTCTTCATCATCAGGTAAATCTCTTACAAATGCTTTATCAATTTTAAGTTTATCAATTGGCAATCTTTTTAAATATGCTAAGGATGAATATCCTGTTCCAAAATCATCAACTGCAAGTTCAACTCCTAAAGCACTTATTTTACTAAGAATATTAATAGCTTCTTCTGGATTAGTCATAATTTCATCTTCTGTAACTTCTAATTCAATCCATTTTGCCTTGCACTCTGTTTCAAACATAAGCTCTTTAAATATCTCTACAAAATCTTTTTTATGAAGTTGTTTCACAGCAAGATTTATAGCAAGTACACCAGGATTTAATCCTTCTTTATACCACTGTGAAACTTGAGTCATAGCTTTTTTCATAACTATTCTATCAATATCAACTATCAGGCCTGTTGACTGTGCTAAAGGAACAAATTTAGCGGGAGAAACAAGCCCCATTGTTGGATGTTCCCATCTTATCAATGCTTCAAACCCTATTATCTCATCTGTAATTCCATTTATTTGTGCTTGATAAAAAACTACAAATTGATCTTCTTTTAATGCCCTTCTAAGACTAGCTTCCATTACAACTCGTTCAAAAGCAAGTTCTGTCATAGAGGAATTATAGTATTGGAAGTTACTTCTTCCTTCATCTTTTGCTTTGTACATAGCTGAGTCTGCATATTTAAGAAGATTTTGTGTTGATTGACCATCATCTGGATATATACTAATACCGATACTGCTAGAAATATAAAAGGTATTAGTTTTTGTATTTATGGGCTCGGATAAGATTTTTAATACCTTTTTAGCAATTATTGAACTATCTTGTGCTTCGTTTAATTCTCCTATGATTATTGTAAACTCATCTCCACCAAATCTTGACACAGTATCTTCTTCTCTAACAACCTTTTTTAATCTATTACTAACTGTTTTTAAAATCTCATCCCCAATATCATGACCAAAGGAGTCATTTATCTCTTTAAAATGATCTAAATCTATAAATAATAAAGCAGTTTTTGTTTTCTTTCGTTTTGAAAATTCGATTGATTGTTTTAATTTATCTTGAAAAAGAGTTCTATTTGGTAATCCTGTTAATGCATCATGATGCGCTTGATGGCTTAATATGTCTTTTTGTTTTTTTAATTCAATCTCCATCTCTCTTTGGTGTGTAATATCAGCATATGAACTTAATATTCCTATAATATTGTTACTTTCATCTCTTAAGGGTATTTTTGATGTTAGAATAACTGACGTTTCTCCATTTTCATGTGTTTGGAATTCTTCGTAATTGATTTTTTCAATTCCTTCATTCATTATGCTTAAATCATCAATAATATATTGTTGCGCTTCTGTTTTATCCCAAGGCATATCAAAATCTGATTTTCCAATAATTTCATCTATATCTGTAAATCCTGCATCTTCTAAAAATAGTCTATTTGCTCCTAAATATCTACAATCTTTATCTTTCCAGAATATTCTAACGGGAACTGTATTTATTATATTTTTAATCAATTCATATTGTGTAAGCAAAGTTTTATTTAAATTTTCTCGTTGTGTAGTCTCAAATCCATATGTAAGTATATTATTTGTTTCTCTAGAACCTATACAATTTATAAGAAAATATTTATCTTTTACTTGTATTGTTGTACTTTTATTTAATTGATTATCTATCATATTATAGATATCTTCAATTTCAAAGGCAGGAAAAATATCAGAAATTTTTGTGATATTAGGAAGTTTTATTTTTTTAGGTTTATTTTCAAAACTAATAGTTCCTTCTCTACTAAATGCAAATATCGGTTCTTTATTATATTTTGGAAAATCAATTAAATTCGCATTTTTTAGATAAATTGAATCTAGTGTATTTTTTAATTCAATATTCTCTTTTAAAAGTGGATTTTCATCATTTTCAACTTCATTAATAATAGGTGCATTTTCTTTTCGACACCACTCATTCCATCCTACAAAATAGATTCTAATATTTTCATATCCTAACTTTCTAAGTGCAATATAACTATTTGATAATCTAGCACCTTTAAAACAATATAAAACAATATCATCAGTTTTATTGATATTTTTCTTTTTCAACTCTTCTTGTATTTTATCAAGTACTTCTACACTTAACATATTACTAGTAATAAATTTATACCATTCTATCCAAATAGCATTAGGAAGTCTTCCTTTTTTTGGTGCAAAATCCATTCCAAAAGGTGATGAACTAATACCCACCCACTCATCTTTATCTCTAACATCTAATTTTATAACTTTTGGATTATCTATATATGATAATACTTCATTATAATCTACAAAAAAACTTTCATCTACTTTTGGAATAAATCTTTTTCTAATATTTTCTGTAACAATTTTACTTGTTTTAAAACTATCTTCTTTCCATTTAATATATCCACCATCAAGTACTTTTATCTTTTTTTCCTCATATCCTAAGTATTTTAAAATAGTTAAACCACGAGGTGCTTTTAGTGTAAATTTATCTTCATAAAATATAACAATTTCATCTTTACTAATACCAGCTTTTGAAAATAACTCTTGGAAAAAATTTTTAAAAGATTCTTTCTCTTTTTTTGTAGTAATACCCTTTGGTAAATAGGTAAAAACTTCTGGAAAATTTACAGCAGATTCAATATGACCTTTTTCATATTCTTCTTTTAATCGAACATCAATAATAACTATATTTTCTTTATTCTCTAATAATTTATTTAATTCATCCACTTGTATCATAAAATCAATATAATTTGACATTAATGCTCCAATACTTGTTATTTATCTGATCTCGTAGTATATTATATTAAAGCTAATAAGAAAGAAATAATTTTTATTTACAAAAATTGGGCAAAAAAAAAGCTTTCACCTAAAAGAACCTAAGTTCAAATAGATAAAAGCTTATAATTGGTTGCGGAAACTGGATTTGAACCAGTGACCTTCGGGTTATGAGCCCGACGAGCTACCGTGCTGCTCTATTCCGCGATC
>NYWO01000059.1 GCA_002685075.1 Arcobacter sp. | reverse complement strand
GAAGGGAATGTTGTTAATTACTCTAAAGGAAGCATTGACTTCGACGATTTCTAAAAAAGAGAATTTTCTAATATTTCTTTTTGCCAATCTCTGCGTTGGATTTCCTAATTTATTGACTTACTACAGTAAGCTCCTCAATAAATTTGAAAATCCGCCTTGATTTTGAACAAAATATGAAATTCTAAGTATTAAATGTTGACCGAAAAGTCGTAAAACTATAAAAATTAATTGGAGGTTTTAAATGAAACTAGTAGGTAAATAAACACACATTTAAAAGTTAATTAAAAGATTTAAATGTGAGGTATGTTTTTTAGTCGGAACAATACTATCACATATCTCTTTTGATTTTCTTTAAAAAGTATATACATTTTCAAATCTTTTTGTTTGGTATAAATTATTATTTATACTTTAAAAAATCAATTCCATAAGGAGAATTAAATATGCAACGTAATAACTCAATTTTGGTTAGGAATGACGAAACAGATGTAATTAAATTACTATCATTTTATGCAAAGAATCAAGGAAGTAGAAGTCCTGAAAAACTTTATATAGTCTATACTAAATTAGTATATAAAATATTAGATATTAAGAGTGGATTAAGAGGACATTTTAATGCCTCTCAATTATCAATTATTGGAACTTTAGAAATAATGATTGCACAAACAGTTATAGAATTAATGAAGGAAAATATTCATTATAAAGTAATCTATCAAATAGTAAAACAAAAACTAAATAGTTTTGTTGGTTTGATTAGTGTAAAAGAAATTTACAGTGTAGATAAAGAGCTATATAATATTAAGTTAGCTTCATAATAATAATCCAGCTTTTAAGCTGGATTATTTCAAGTTAAGGCTTTTAGTTTTAAACCCTCATCTATCTAATTAAAGTATACACAAGCAGGATTAACAATAAAAATCCTACTAAAACACCTTTTTTTATTAGTTCTTCTCTAATCTAAAATCCTTTTTAAATTTTTTATTTAAACTTATAAATAAAAACATCATCAGAATACCCATGAACTAAATCATGACCTTTTACAATCACTTTATCTAATCCTTTAGGTATTTTAACTCCTGATAAACTTCTTGTAAAAGGTTGTTCATTTACATGAGGATGATATAGTGTCCTCTTAGCTAGTAGTTTTCCTTTTGGTGTGTATATCTCCCATTTATTTGCATAATGCTTCCAACCAGTGTCTTGATGCTCTAACGTTACGTTAAACGTACATATTTTGTCAACAGAACAGTTTGCTTTTACATCTACAACTTTTACTTCATTTGCAAATAAACTTCCACTAATAGCTAATAAGCTTGTTAATAATATCTTCTTCATGTAGTTTAAAACTCATCTTTTTCATAATATTTATTTATGCCATTCCAACCTTCTAAGAAATATAAGAAAAATGTAACATCTTCCATTTCTTCTTCTGTAACTTGTCCCTTCATTGAAGGCATAGTATCGAAGTGTTTTATAACACCTTCTAAACATACTGTCTTAGCTTTATCTGGATTGATTAGGTAATCTTTTACAAAATCTGTTACTTCTTCTATTTGGAACTCAATATCATCTTTACTACCAATTTGGCTTTTTAATCTAAATGATATTTCATTTCCAGTAGGTGCTAAAAGATTTAAAACTTTATTATCATGCTCTATAAAATTACTCATTAGAACTTGAATATCCATCGATTTAACATGGCAAGAACTACATTTATTATCAAATACTTGCTCACCTAATAGATATTTTTCTCTATCAAACTCTTCAGGTGGTGAAGCAAAAACTGAACTTAGTAATATGCTAACTATTAGTAAAAGTTTCATAATATTTCCTTTTATTAAATTCTATCAAAAAAAAATCTATTTTCAAAGAGGAATTTTTAATTTAATATAATGCAAATACAGTAAAATATCGTTCAAATTCAAAGGATATACATTATGTTGAAAGAAAAAATTGAAGATTTTATTAAAAAACAGTTTGAAGAGTTAGAAGACTTTACTTATGAATTAGAACTTGAAGACAACTATGTATATATAAACTTTACTGAAATTTTAGGACTAGAATCAAAAAAAGAGATGGCTTTTAAAATTATTGATGATAAACTACAATATCACTCTATGACATACGGCTGGAAAGTTCTTGATAGAGGAACAAATATAAAATATTTTTGGATTGATTTATTATCTAAATAGCAATTTAGCTATAATTATATAGCTAAAGGATGAAATTAAAATGTTTAAGAAACTACTATTATTCTTATTATTATTTACTTGCATGTTTGCAGAACAAAATCTTACAAATACTAATTTTTCTCAAAAAGAAAAAAATTTTATAAAAAACAATCCTATTATTAACGTAGGAGTAGAAACAGATTGGGCACCATTTGATTTTGTTGAAAATGGTAAATATATTGGTTTGGCAAAAGACTATTTGGATTTAATTGAGAAAAAAAGTGGTTTAAAATTTAACTATGTTATAGATACTTTTAAAAACTTACTTTTAAAAACAAAAAATAAAGAATTAAGTGTTCTTCCAATTTTAGCAAAAAACGAAAGAAGAGAAGAATTTTTATTATTTACTAAATCATACATTACAACAAGAGATTATCTGTTTACAAAAGAAGATAATAGTTCGATAATGAGTGTTGATGATATTGAAGGAAAAAGTGTTGCTTTAGTGAAAGGTTATGTTCACGAAGAAATATTTAAAAAAAAATATCCTAAAGTAAAACGATATTATGTAGATAATCTGTTAGAAGGGATGGATGCAGTAATTACAAACAAAGCAGATTTTATTGTTACAAATATTGCTTTAATGAATTATTATATAAAAACACACAGTATTTCTGGATTAGAACCTAGATTTCATTTTGGATTTAAGTGGAATAATTTACATATGGCTATAAGTAATGATAAGCCAATTTTAAGAGATATAATACAAAAAAGTCTAGATAAAATTACTATAGAAGAAAAGAATAAAATACTTACAAAATGGATTGGGAATAACAATTTTACTGAAAAAAAATCAAATAAATTAATTTTAACTAGTGAAGAATTAAAATATATAAAAAACAATAAAACAGTAACTATTGCAAATGAACTTGATTGGATTCCTTTTGATTATAATGAAAATGGTATTCCAAAAGGTTATGTAATTGATTATATGAAATTGATTTTAGAAAAGTTAAATATAGAACCAATTTTTGTAACAGATCAATGGTCAACTTTATATTCAGATTTTAAAAAAGGTAAAATTGATATTATGCCTGTTGTTGCTAATACCAAAGAAAGAAATGAAGAGATGAATCTTACTAAATCGTATCTATCTCAAAGATTTTCTATTGTTACAAAGAAATCAACAATGGATATTTTAAATAGTGATGATTTAACAGATAAAAAAATTGGTATGTTAAAAGATTGGACCTTAACAAAAAAGATTAAAGATATATATCCAGATGCGAATATAATAGAATTTGAAAATATAATAGATGTATTTGACGCAATTAAGAATAATTTTATTGATGTAACAATTCAAAATAGATTTTTAGCAAGTTATTATATAAATAAGAATTATTATGGAGAATTGAAAATAGTATCTCCACTCTCTTTAGCAAATTATGATGGCAGACTTCATATTGGTGTTAAAAAAGATTTAAAGATATTACATACACTACTTGAAAAAGCAACATTAGCTATAGATTCCAAAGAGATTAAAACTTTAGAGAATAAATGGATAAATAACTCAAAAGAGATAGCTTTTACGCAAGAAGAAAAATCATTTATTAAAAATACTAGAATAAAAGCTATCTCTACTAAAACATGGGCTCCGTTTAATTTTATTAATAATAATGGTAAAATGCATGGAATATCTATAGATTTTTGGAATTATATAGTTAATAAAGCAAATTTAAATGTAGAATTCATTCCTAAAAAGACTTTTCCTGAAGTAATTAAAAGCTTAAAAACAAAACAAAGCGATGTAATAATTGGAACATCTGAAACTATAGAACGTCATAAATTCGGTGTTTTCTCTCATACTTATATGCAGTCACCTTTAGGTATTGCGACACTACAAGATAAAAATTTTATTAAAAATGTTTCAGAGTTATTAGATAAAAAGATTGCAGTAGGAAAAAACTATACTGCTCATAGATTACTTGAAGAAAAATACCCTAATATGAATTTTATTTTTGTTGATAATCCAAAAGAAGGATTAGAATACTTATCAGATAATAAAGTATATGCATATATAGATATGATACCAGTACTTTCGTATAATATTAAAAATTTTGGATTTACAAATATTAAAATAACAGGTCAAACTGGAATTGATTTTAATTTAAAATTTATGATAAGAGATGATTATCCACTTTTAAAAAGTATAGTTAACAAAGTTTTAAATCAAATGACATATAAAGAAAAAGAAGATATTTTTAATGTATGGATTAAAACTAAATATGAAGAAAGATCAGATTATTCAACACTAATAAAAGTAGTCTTAGTATTTTTAGTAATACTTCTTTTTGTTGTTTATAGAAATAGACAATTATTACTATATCAAAAGAAATTACAGTTAGCAAAAGATGAAACTGAAAAATCATTGAATAATTTTAAGACGCTAATTGAACTAAATATCGCAGGAATTTTAATAATTAGAGATAAAAAAGTTGTTTATACAAATGATGAAGCAGTAAAAATACTTGAGTACAATTCAAAAGATGAAGTGATAAATAAAGATACTTCAATGATTTTTCAAGCAGAAAAAGATTCAAATTTATGTGATAAATTGATTTCATCTGATTCTTCAGAATTAACTGCAATTACAAAAACAAAAAGATTTATTCCTGTTTTATTAAAAGGTGAAGCAGTTCAATTTGATAATTTACCTTCTCATATTATTTCTTTAATTGATTTAACAGAAATAAAAAATAAAGAAGAATTAATGCTTCAACAGTCTAAAATGGCTAGTTTAGGTGAAATGATAGGAAATATTGCTCATCAATGGAGACAACCTTTAAGTAGTATTTCTACTACATCTTCAGGTTTAAAACTACAAAAAGAATATAATCAACTAACAGATGAAGTTCTTTATGAATCTTTAGACAATATCACACAAACTACTAAGTTTTTGTCTCAAACTATTGATGACTTTCAAAATTATATAAAAGATGATAAATTAAAAAAAGAGTTTAATATTTCAAGTAGTATAGAAAAAGTTCTTACTTTGATGAAAGGTTCTTTTACAAATAGCTTTATTAAAGTTGAAAAAGATTTACAATCAATTACTGTAAATAGCTATGAAAATGAGTTAAACCAAGCTTTATTAAATATTTTGTCAAACTCTAAAGATGCCTTAAAAAATATAGATGAAAAATATAGATATATACATATTTCATCATTTAAAACAGCTACTCATGCAGTAATTAAAGTAATAGATAGTGGTGGTGGAATTGATGAGGAGATAGTTAAAAAAGTATTTGAGCCATATTTTACTACCAAGCACAAATCTCAAGGTACTGGACTAGGCTTATATATGACTCATAAAATTTTAACAGATAGTATGAAAGGTTCTATAAAAATAGAGAACTGCAGCTTCCGTGACTATAAAAAATGTACTAGAGTTACTTTAAATATTCCTCTATAGGTATATAAAATTTTCTGTATAAAGAGACTTTCTCTTTTACAGGAAGTGTTTGAATATAATCTTAAATAGATTTTGCAACTCTTTTAGAAAAAATAACAGTCTTAACTTGCACAAAACCTTCTTCATTACCTCCATACATTGGAATAGTGTAGTCTTTAATTTCTATCATTATAGCTAATAAAATTCCAATAAGTTTATGGTAAATCTTGGAATTAATTTTATTAATATTAATCAAGATAAATACAAAACAAAATTTCATAAATGTTTATAAATGTGCATGATTATAGCTTGTATTATTTACATAAAAAAGCTAAAATACAATTACAATATTCGACATACTTACATTATTATTTTATAATAAAATTATAATCAAAATATTAAATAAATCAGGAATTAAAATGTCATTAGAAAAAAAAGTTTTATTATTATTAATATCTTTAGTAATTTTAATAACTTATACAGTTTCTACATTTAGCTACAAAAGAATCTCAAAAGATAATAATGAACTTATTAGTTTTAGTAACGAAGACTCAATGTTTGGAGAATACCTTGATTTGATAGTATTAAAAATAAACAAATTAAAATTTTCTATTTTGAAAGAATTAGAATTAGAAGATCAAGATGATATTCTAAGTCATAACAATAAATCTTTATCTCTTGAACTTTTGAAAGATAATGGAATAATTTTAATGAGCGGAACTTTTAAAGATGAAGAACAAGTAAAAAGTATAGTAAATTTACTAAATATCAACAGAGATGGTAAATATATATTTGAGGAAAATAGAGTTAAAGATGTTGTTTTATTAAATAAATTATCTTTACTTATTGATTCTTTCAAAGAGTTTTTTGCAGATGGTTCAAAGCTTTCTCTTGAAAATGGAAAAGTTTTATTAAGTGGTGAATTAAAAGATTCTAATTTTAAACCAATATTAGACTCAATTATTGCTAAAAGTAATCTAGATATGATTACAGATATTAAAGAACCTCTTAAATCAAATACTGAAAAAATAATTGACAATATTACAAAATCTTCGCTTCCTAAACTTAAAGAAGTAAGTAGTGTATCAGAAGATAAATTAAATAAATTAGAAAATATTGATCCTATTGAAGAAGTTATTGGTGTAAAATCTAAATTAATACAAGATGCTCAAAATCGTATTAATAGTTTAACTTCTAATAGTAAAATAACATTTAAAAGAAGAAGTACAAATATAACAGAAGAATCAAAAGAAATAGTAAAAGGTATAGCTAGTATTTTGTTAGGTAATAGTAAACTAACAGTAGAAATTGCAGGACATACTGATTCAAGAGGTAGAGCTGCACTTAATAAAAAAATATCACAAGATAGAGCAAATAGTGTAAAAGCTACATTAATGTCTCTAGGAGTTAATCCTAAGCAAATTAAAGCAGTTGGCTATGGTGAAGACTTTCCTATTGCAAAAGATGATGCACAGGGTTTATCTGAAGTTAATAGAAGAGTAGAATTTATTGTAGGAGAATCAAAATGATTGAAATAGCTTCATTAATAGTTGTAAATCTAATAATAGCAGCATTTATTGGAATGATTATTGGCTATTTAATTGGTAAAAATAGTGGAAATACTTATAATCCTTCAAAAAATGATAATAATACAATTGATAAAATTGAAATTAAATCAAAAACAAGTGTTAATCCAATTTTTAGAAAAAATTCTAATGTTGATAATAAACCACTAATTTTAAGTTCTCCTAGGCCATCAGGAAAAGATAAACTTATTAAAATTAAAGGTATTGATTTAAAAGTTGAAAAAGATTTAAATAAGCTAGGTATTTTTCACTTTAACCAAATAGCATCTTGGTCAAATAAAAATTGTGATTGGATTGAAGAGTTTTTATTATTACCCGGAATTGCTAAAAAAAATCAATGGGTTGAACAAGCAAAAATTTTAGAATCAGGAAAAGAGACTGTTTACAGTCAGAAAGTTGAAAATGCAGATGTAGACGTTAGTTAAAACTAAACGTTTACTCTTTTAAGTCTTTTTATAATTATAGCAATTTCTCTTGAATATTTTCTAGCTCTTTTGCTATTATATTTCCATCCACCATTATAACTACTCCAAACTTTTTTCCAATCGTTCTTATGAACTTTTTTCCAATAAGTTAATTCAGCAATTGCATTTTTTGTAGCGAACTGAAAATCAGATATTAATCTCATAGCATATTTATTTCTATTCCAAGAAGTATTTTTGGCTTTTTGTCTACTTAAAACAGTTTTTATGTTAGCTTGATATAAACCATAATCTTTACTATCTACGTTTACAAGATATTTTCCAATTGATGATTCTTTAATTGCTATTGCCATTAAAGAATAGCTAAGTCCATATTTTTTACCCTGTTTTTTTATCTCTTTTAGTGTTTTTATTTCATCTTTTGTTAATTTTGTTGCGTTAAAGTTTGATGCAAAAATATTTGTAATAAATAACATTACTAATAATGTAATCTTTAAATTCATACAGTTTTCCTTTATTCTATCTTAAATTAAAGCGCGAATTATATATTAAATAAGTAAATTTGTCAAATTTAGCCTATTATTTACTAGATTTAGGACAATTTTAATTTACTATTTAGTTAGTGCGGATTATAATTCCAAAAATCATTTAACGAGATATATTAATAGTGAAAAAACAAGAATTTAAAAAACTAATTAGAGAAATTGGCTTTACTTCACAAAGAAGTTTTGCTGAAGAAATAGGTGTAAAAGCAACAACTTTTACAACATATAAACTTATACCAAATCATATAGTAAGAATCATCAACATGGCGCTATTAGCTAAACAAAGTGGCGTTGCATTTGAAGATATTAAATCTGCAATGAAAGTAGATTAGAAAATATAATTTACATTTTTACAAAAAAAAACACAAAATATTATAATAATAGTTATGATTATAATTATTATTATAACTTAAATAATTTCTTAAAAATAAAATAAGATTTCAACAACTAATTTATAGTAAAAAAAATTTTTACAATAAAAAAGTATTATTTACAATAAAAAGATAGTTTTTGTCATTTTTTATATATTTCTAATCCAATATTTATATATTTACGTACCTTAGAAATCTCATTTAAGTCAATATTTTCACTGATAATTTCTTTCTCATCATCTTTGAAAACATTTCCAAATGGAGAGATAATCGCACTACCTTTTGCCATATTTGAATCGGCACTATTAGCAGCAATTACAAAACATTGATTTACAAGTGCAAGGGATTTTGAAATTGTTTCATAATGATCTTTTCTTTTTAATCCCCACATTGCTGGATTTAAAATAATATCTGCACCTTTAACTTTTTCCCAAAGTTGGGGAAATCTTAATTCAAAGCAAATAAGTGTTGCTATTTTCACTCCATTTATCTCAATGATTTTTATATCCTCTTCATTTCCAGCAACAAAATGCTCTAACTCATTTCCTAGTGGAAATAATTTGATTTTTGATTGTGTGTGTATAATTTCTTGATTATGAAAAATATAAAGAGTGTTAAAAAATCTCTCATCTTGTTTTGTTATTAGTGTTAAGGCAATTGTTTTATTCAAGGCTAAGTCTTGAAGTTCTTTAATTGCAAGAAGAGAAAAATCAGCTGCTTCTTGCATTCTGTCATAACAAAAACCACTTAGTGCAATCTCTGGAGCTAAAATTAGAGAATCTTTGGGGCATTCTTTAATCAAGCTTTTTAAGTGTTCTAAATTTTTACTAAAGTCTTCATTTGTTTTAACTTGTAAGGCTATTAAGTTCATCTATTTCCTTTTGTATTAATTTTTCTATTGAGTTTTTATAAGTCATTGCAGTTGCATAGGTACTTGCTTCATATTTTGTAACAAGTAGTGGATTTGTATTTGAGGCTCGAACTAATGCCCAACCATATTCAAAGTTTATTCTTAAACCATCAACTCTACATATATTTTTGATTATGGGAAAGTCTCTATTTACTCTCTTTAATGATTGTTCTATTTTTTCCATTAATAAAAACTTTTTATCTTCTTGAATTTTAATCTCAATATTTGAACTTGTATAGATTTTTGGAAGTTTTTCTATCTCTTCATCTATTTTCATGCCATTTTGAATTAACTCTAAAACTCTAAATGTTGCATAAATAGCATCATCAAAACCATAGTATCTATCATTAAAAAAAACATGTCCTGAGACCTCAGCTGCTAAGTCTGCATTTAATTCTTTAAGTTTTAATCTAAGATTTGAGTAACCTGTTTTATCCATAATAGTTGTACCATGAGTATTAATCTCATCAAAGACATTTTGAGAATATGTAACTTCACCAATAATAACTGGATTTTTCATAGTCTTTGAAAATAGTAGTGCTAATGTATCACCTTTTATATTATGCTTTTGTGTTAATACAGCAATTCTATCTGCATCTCCATCATATGCAAAACCATAATGACATTCATCTTTTAAATAACTTTTTAAATCCTCTAAATTCTTTTCATTACTAGGGTCTGGATGATGATTTGGAAACTCTCCATTTGGTTCTTTATATAAAGCTTCATAATTTAATTCTAACTTATCAAAGATTTGTGTTATAACTGTATTGGCCATTCCATTTCCACAATCTATTACAAACTTATCTTTTAAGCCTTTAAGGTCTTTAAACTGCTCACACATATAGTCTATATATAAAGTTTTAGCATCTACATTGATAAAGTTATGATTATCAACTATATTAATATTTTCATTTTTCTTTATTGCTTCATATAACTTGATTAAATCGTCTGCAAAATATGGTTGATTTTCTATTGTGATTTTAAAACCATTATATTGTTTTGCATTATGGCTACCTGTAATCATAACAGAAGCTTGAGCTCTAATAATCTTATCATCTATTTTATACTCTTGATAAGAAGCAAAGTAATTAACTCCAGTTGCAACAAGACCAATATTTAATATCTTACACCCAGCAAGATTAAGCCCAGAAATTAAAGCTTCAAAAAGCATAATAGAGTGTTTCCTTATATCATATCCAAGGATAATATATGGTTTTTCTACTTTTGTTTTCTTTTGTATGGCTAAGCCTAAATAATATCCTATTAGCTTTGTATTATCTTCTCTTAACTCTTTTTGAACAATACCTCTAATATCATATTGTCTAAATACGGCCTTATTAATCACTTATTTGTACTTTCAAGTTTTAATAAAAACTCTTTTTTCTCTTCCCCACCTGCATATACATTTAAGCTTCCATCATCTTTTTGTATTCTATGGCAAGGTACTATTATATTTAACATATTTTGTGCAAGTGGACTCTCTAATGCTTTTTTAGATTTAAGACCTTCTATTTTTGAAGCTAAGCTTGTAAAATTCATAGTTTTTCCATATGGAATATTTAAAAGCTCTTTCCATACTTGAATTTGGAAAGTTGAACCAACTAGTTGCATAGGTAGTTCAAAAGTTTTTCTTTGGCCTTCAAAATACTCTTCCAATTGAGTTCTTAACATATCAAAGTATTCACACTCTGATGGAATGATATCTGTATCAAAACTCTTTTTTAAAATATCAATTCTAGCTTCAATATTAAAAGGGGTAAAGAAGCAAAGCATTATTATTCCCTTTTTTGAAGCAGCTGCAAACATTTGTCCTAAGGGGGTATCAATTGTAGTTGTTAGTATTATCTCTTTAGATTGTGATTTATATTCTCTCATGGAAGAATTTTATCATAAAGAAAATAAGTTATAATGCATAATCAAAAAAAGATGTAAAGAAATATTAAAAAAATAGGAATAAAATATGAATGAAGAATTAAAAAATAAAATTACTCAAACACCTGATGAAAAGAAACTAAAAGGTGCATTTTTTGCAGCAATTGTTGGTGATGCTTTATGTCTAGGTTCTCACTATGAATATGACGCTCAAAAGATATATAAAGCGTATGGAAATAAACCAATAGAAAAGTTTATGAGTCCAGGTGAAATGATGGGTGGAGAAACTCATGGTATTGGTTGGGGTCAAAGAAACTATCATCCAGGTAAAAGTGCTGGAGGTACTACTGATTATGGTGATTACAATATTTTAGTACTTGAACATTTAGTAAGTATTGCCAATCCTCCAAGACCTTTTGAAGTAGCACCCCTACTTCCTCATTGGATGAATAGATTAGAACATACTTGGGGGTCTTGGATTTGTACAATGACAAAAGAGACTTACTCACAAGTTAAAAAAGGAACATCAGTTCAATATCTAGGTGGGATTTCAAATGCAACTGCAATTAGACATGTTGCAGCTCATTCATACTATGAAACAGAAGAAGAGATAGTTGATGTGGCAAGAAAAGCTATGTTTACGCATAGAGATGTTCATGCTCTTGGTGGAGGTGAATTTTTCGCACGTGTAACACATAGAGTTCTAAGAGGTGAAGATCCAAGATCTGCAATTGAAGATGTTGCAATTTTAATGGGTGGTTTCTTTGAAGAAAAAACAAAACAAGCTATTTCTAAATATGAAGAAGCAGTAAATCCAGAGTCTGATTTATCAAAAGAGTTGTTTTGTGATGATTTAGCAATTACATCAATGGCAAGATTATGGGATGTTGGTAGAAGCGAACCTATTAAAGTAGGAAAAGCTAGTCCAACTGAAGGAACCATGCCTGGAAGTATTTACTTTATACTTAAATATGCGAATGAAGAAGATGGTCTTAAAAAAGCATTACAAGCAAATGCAATGGTAGGTGGAGATAACGCTTCAAGATCAATAGCAATTGGGATGGTATTAGGAGCACATTTTGGCATTGATTCAATTCCAAATGAATGGAAAGACACTTTAACTCAATGGGAGTATTGTGAGAACTTACTAAATAAATTACCTTTAATTAAAAAATAGATTATAAATAAAAAGCCGACTTAAGTCGGTTTTAAAAAGAACTATTAAAAAAACTATTAAATATATTAATATTAATTTGACATAGACACCAATTTATAGTATATTTATAAGCTAAAAAGATTTAAAAAAACTATCCAAAAAATAGGTTTTTATATATAAAAAGGTTACGAATGTACACAATTACAATTGTACCAAAAACTGAGCACTATCCTTTAAATCAAGAAATACTAAACAAAGCAGAACGTATCATAATTGAGAGTACATTAGATATTTCTAGACCATCATATTCGTTAGATAAGATATTAGAAATACATGAAGAGTTTTACAAGAAAAATAGAAGTAAAAATGATTCCCGATAAATTAAGAGAAGGATATGTTCAAGTAGGTGTACATATCCCACCTAAAAGCGATGAGTTAAAATCTTGTTTCAATGAGTTTGAAAACTTATTTAATCAGTCTATCCACTCCACTCACACAATGAAATTAATTTATGCATTGTGTTCACATCATCGTTTAACTTATATTCACCCATTTTATGATGGAAGTGGTAGGGTATCTAGGCTTTATTTAGATTATTTATTATTCCATACGAATATTCAGGGATATGGTTTATGGAATATATCTAGAGGCTTAGCTCGTAATCAAGAAGACTATAGAAAATTTTTAGCAAAAGCAGATGATCAATTCGCTCCATACAATGATGGAAGAGTTCCTTATATTAAACCTTTACCAAAAAACTCAAATAAACTTTTAGAATATCTTTTAATACATGGAGAAGTAACTAGAGGTGAAGCTGTAAAAGTTTTAGATGTAAGTGCACCTACTGCAAACACTATCGTAAAAGAGCTTTTAGAAGAAGATTATTTAGAAACAGACAGCCCACGTGGAAAACTAAAATTTAAGTTGAACAGTAAATTATCTGGATATCTTATCCCTGATTTATTCGAAAAGTAGATATCTTTTATGTTAGAAAGTATAGATAAAAATATTAAAATATTATATGTAGAAGATGATGATATTGCACGTGAAAATGGTGTTGAGTATTTAGAAAATTACTTTGAAAATATATATGAGGCAAGTGACGCATTGACGGCTTTAAAGTTATATGAAAAACACCAGCCGGATATTATTATAACAGATATACAAATGCCCAAATTAAATGGTTTAGAGTTTGTTCAAAGAATTAGAAAAACTGACTCTAAAACACAAGTTATTGTAATAAGTGCTTTTAGTGATAAAGACTATTTATTAAAAGCAATTGAGCTTCAACTTGTAAAGTATTTAATTAAACCAAT
>NYWO01000058.1 GCA_002685075.1 Arcobacter sp. | reverse complement strand
CAGTGAGGGATTTGAACCCTCGATACCGTTGCCAGTATGCATCCTTAGCAGGGATGTGGTTTCAGCCACTCACCCAACTGTCCTTGTTTCACAAGTTTCATATATCATGAAATTTGGATGGGAATTATAATAGTATATCACTTAAAACATACTTAAAAGAGTTTATTTAAAATAAATTTATTCTAAATAAATAAAGTAGTATAATTTTAATAGATGATTAAGGATTATATTTTGAAAATTTTTTTTAAATTATACAATATATTTATATTTTTATTAATACTACTTTTTATTGGATTAAATTATATATATATAAAAGAAGAAATAAATTATGATAAAAATAAACTTCAAATACTTACAAATAATTCAAAAAAAATAAATCAATATTTTTTAATTAATAAAACTTTTATCTTTTCACTAAAAGATGTATTAACAAATAATTTACAATTAAATGAATTAAGCCATCCTGCATATAATCAAATAAATCAAAAAGATGATACCTACAATATCTTATGTGTCCTAGATAATATAGAATCATCATTAACTGGCATTGGTAAATTAGAAGAGATTGATTTAGATACTATTCATGAAATATATTCTGTTTTATATTTAAAACCATTGTTTAAAACTATTCTAAACTCAAAACATGATATAAAATGGGTTTACTATACATCTGCAAAAAATTTTATCTATGTTGCTCCTTCAAACGAAGTATGGGGGAAAGAATTTTTAACTAGTTTTTATAAAAAAGAGTTTTGGACAAATACAATTCCTCTTAACAATCCTAAAAGTGAACTTATACTTACTAAAATATATGATGATACAGGAAAAGGTTATCTAACTACATTATCTCTACCAATAACTAATAAGGATAAGTTTATGGGTGTTATTTCAATTGATATTAGTGTTAATATATTAAATGAAATGATTGATGAAGATATTCTAATAGGTTCAATATATTTAGTTAATAAAGATGATAAAATTATTGCAAGCAATAAAAAGTTTGGCTTAAATGATGTTTTAAATTCAACTCCAAATATCTTGGAATTATCAATTTTTGATGATATGTTAAGACTTGTTTATATTGAAGATAAAAGTAAAAAGATAATATCAATTATCAGAAGCTCTATATCGCAGGTTCTACTTTTAATATTTATTTTATCAATTATATTTATGCTTTGTCACTTACTAATATTAAATAAGAAAATAAAACTACTTGCAAATAGAGATTCATTAACATCTTTATTAAATAGAAGAGCTATGAGAAATGAGTCTAAAAAGCTATTAAATATAACAAATAGGTACAATCAAGATACATCACTTTTACTTTTAGATATTGATTTCTTTAAAAAAGTAAATGACACATATGGACATCATATAGGTGATATTACAATAAAAGAAGTAGCTAATATATTAAGCAAAAATACTCGAACATCTGATTTAGTTTCAAGATATGGAGGAGAAGAGTTTCTTATTATGCTATCAAATACAAATAGTAAAAAAGCGTATATACTAGCAGAAAGAATTAGAAATGACATCTCTAACTTAAAAATTAAAAATACTGATCTAAAAATTACTATTAGTATAGGATGTACAGAATATAAAAGAGATGAAAAACTTGATAGTTTTATAAATAGAGTTGATCTTTTACTTTATAAAGCAAAAGATCAAGGTAGAAATCAAACTGTTAAAGGTTAGATTTCTTTTTTATATATTTGATAATATTTTTTCTACAACTTCACTAGGATTACTAGCTTTATATATAGGTCGTCCTACAACAATAAAATCTACTTTATTCTCTTTTGAGAAAGGAATATCTGCAACTCTTTTTTGATCCCCAGCATCTTCACCAAAAGGTCTAATTCCAGGGCATAAAGTAATAAAATCTAAAGAGGTATTATTTTTAATATCTAAACTTTCAAAAGCAGAACAAACAACACCATCTATTCCAGAAACATGTGTATCTTTTGCAAACTGACGAGCCTTAGAAGTAATATCTTCATTATAAACAGCTTTAAATGCTTCATTGTCAAAAGAAGTAAGTGCGGTTACAGCTAATACAAGAGGTTTGTTTGGAATATCTTTAATTCTATGCATTACAGTACTCATAGCTTCAACACCCGCACTTGCATGAACGTTAAACATATCAACAATACCAAACTTTGCAATTTCTTCTGCCGCATCTGCCATAGTGTTTGGAATATCATAAAGTTTTAAATCTAAAAATATTTTAAAATTTGGATTTATAGCTTTTAGATCTTCTAAAAACTTTCTTCCATCTCTAATAAAAGATCTAAATCCAACTTTTAGCCAAACATCAAAATCTTTTATTTCTCTAACTAAGTCAAGATTTTCTTTTGCTGTTGGTAAATCTAAAGATATGCAAAGTTTCATAGAATTATTCATTATTTTATCTTTTCAATTTTATCAAGTAAGCCGTTCATAAACTTTGGAGCACCATCACTTGCTAATTTTTTAGCAAGTTCAATTGCTTCATTAATAATAATAGCTTTATCAAGTTCTGAATATTGTATTTCATAAATGGCAAGTCTTAAAATAGATTTCTCAACTGAACCAATATCTGTTAAAATACCTTGTTTTAAATGAGAAACAATTTCTTCATCTATTTTTACTATATTTTCAATAACACCGTTAAAAATACTTAATGCAAATTCTTTTTGTTTATTTCTAATTTTTTTATCTTCTAAAATCTCATCAACATATTTTACAATGCCTTCATTACCTAAGTCATAAGCATATAAAAGCCCAATTACAGATTCACGTGCTTGTGTTCTAGTTGCCAAATTATTTCTCCATTTCTGAATAAAGATCTAACATTTCAATGATTGTAACCATTGCTTCAGCACCTTTATTTCCAACTTTAGAACCAGCTCTTTCGATTGCTTGTTCTATTGTATCAGTAGTTAAAACACCATTTGATACAGGCTTTCCATGGTTTAAAGCAACTGTTGCAATACCTTTTGTAGCTTCAGCAGAAATGTAATCAAAATGAGGAGTTGCTCCACGTATTACTGCACCAACACAACAAACTGCATCATATTTACCACTTGCTAATGCTTTGTCTAAAGCAAAAGGAATCTCAAAAGCACCTGGTACTAAAATTAATTCTAAGTTCTCTTCATTCCCACCATGTCTTTTAAATGCGTCTTGTGCACCTTCAACTAATCTATCTGTAATAATATGATTAAATCTTCCATTAATAATAGCGATTTTTTCACTACCTTTAAGACTTAAGTTACCTTCAATAATATTCATTTAATTCTCCAAAAGAATAAGTAATAACAAAAAAATTACTTATTATATTTATTTATATTTTGCGATTATATCTAAAATTTGATTAGTTTAAAGAAAAGATTTTTTTAGCAGTTTATAAAAGGACAAAAAGTCCTTTTATTTGTTTGTGTTTATTTGAGTTTTATTTATAGTTTAATGCATCTTGAATAGCAAATAAGTCATTTATTACTTTATATAACTCATCTACTTGAACCATATTTGGTCCATCACTTAAAGCAACATCAGGATTAGTATGTGTTTCAAAAAAGAAACCATCAACACCAACTGCTGCTGCTGCTTTTGCTAAACTTGGAACTATTGCAGAGTTCCCACCAGTAGTTCCACCTGTACTTGGAACTTGTGCTGAGTGAGTTGCATCAAAAATAACTGGTGCATATTCTTTCATAGCAATTAAGTTTTTCATATCAACTACTAAAGCACCATATCCAAATACATTTCCTCTTTCACAAAGCCAAACACCATTTTCATCTGAATTTTTATAATTAACTTCTTCTATTCCTCTAGTTCTTAGAATTTTTTCAACTGGATGTTTCATACTTCCAGCAGCTAGGAATTGACCTTTTTTAATATTAACTTTACAATTTGTTTTTGCAGCCTCTACTAATAAATCAGTTTGTCTACATAAAAATGCTGGTATTTGTAAGATATCTAATACTTCACCAGCAGGTTTAGCTTGGTTTGATTCATGAATATCACTTACTAATTTGTATCCAAACTGTTCTTTTATTTCTTGGAATAATTTTAAACCTTCTTCAAGTCCAGGCCCTCTATATGAATCTAAACTTGTTCTATTTGCTTTATCAAATGAAGCTTTAAAATAAAATTCCACTCTTTTATCTTCACTTAATGGTATTAATTTTTCAGCAATTCTCATTACAGTGTCTCTATCTTCTAAAACACATGGTCCTGTTAATATTTTCATTTTTTTCCTTTAAAAATCATTTTCTTTTCTTCACCAGTTAATGCATAGTGAAATTCATAAATATTTTGACAGATATATTCAATATCATTTTTTGCATGTTCATCACATGCTAATAAAATCTTATCACCTATTTTTAAATTATGTTCAAATACAGGCAGAAGAGTAACATTACCTTCTCTTTCTAATAATAATGGTACCACATTATTTCTCTGTTCTTTATTATGTAAAGACGTAGCCAATAAATTTAAAGTCAAGCTATTTTCTTCATCTAAGTGCTTATATATTTGAGGTGTATACTTTTCATTTATACTAAATTCTATAAGTATTGGATTATCATTTATATCTTCAACTAATCTTCTTACAACTTTTGAAGCCCATGTTTCATCTTTTTTGAGAATCAATCTAATAAACTTATCAGAAAGTGGATTTATCAAAGCATTTGCTGTTTTATTAATCAATATTTTTGAAGGCATAAAAATATGGTCAATATTTGCATTATCAAAAATTGAGAAATCATCCATTTCATTTTCACGTACTATTGTCATAATTTTTGGATTTAATTTTTTTGCAGTTGCTAATACTGATAAGTTCGTAGTGTCATCATTAGTAGCAGCAATAATTGCAACTGATTTTTTAATCCCTACTTCTAATAACATCTCTTTATCATCAGCATCACCAAAGTTGATATGTTCCATTTCTTCTTTTGAATAACCGTTTATATTATTTTTATTTATTTCAACTAACTCAACTTCAATATCATTCTTTTTTAGTTTCTCATAAATTTTTCTGCCCATTCTTCCATAACCACAAATAATATATTTTCCACTTGGAAAAGAAGGAAGACTAGCACTTAAGTTATCAATTCTATAAAGCCATTTTTCAAGCTTTAATAAGTTTGGAGCAACTAAAGCTATATTTACTTCTGATGAGATTATTGAAAACGGATTTGCGATTATTTCAACATCTAAATCTTTTAGGTTTTCACTATGGTTTGTTGTTGTAGATTTTGCTGCAATTTTTACTTTTTTATTTAGTAATCTTGCAATTAATGAAATTTTTAAGTTTAAAGCATCATCTTCAAATAAAGATACTATTGCTTTACAGTTACTTTTTTTAATACCACCTAACTCTAAAGCTTTTAAACTATAATTTTCTGAGAATAAAACAGGAACTGTTGGAGTAAAACTTTCTAAAATAAGATGATTTATTCTATTTTTATCTTTTTCAATTACAACAGTTCTAACTCCTTGTTCTAAAGCCTTTGTAATAATTTCACTTGTGATTTGGTTATATCCTAGAATAATTATAAATCTTTCTTTTAAACCTTTTATCTGTCTAGTAAATTTAGCCTTTTCAATTTCTTGTAAAAATAGCTTATCTTGAAGTAGTGAAACTAACGACCCTATTCCATAAAACCAGCCAAGAACAGTTAAATAAATAGAAAAAGTCACCCAAATTCTTTGAGAATAACTAAACTCAAAAGGAGTCTCTCCAAATCCAATTGTAGTTGCTGTATATGTAATAAAATAAAAAGCATCAAAGATTCCCATATGATAAGGATTACCTTGTGCATCTACCCCTTCAATTAAAATCAAGCCTACAATTGCAATTGTATAAGTTATAATAATTACTAAAAATGGTATTCTCATTCTATGTAAAATTATAAATAATGAACTATTTTCCAAAATTAAAACCTATTTTTATCTTTTTGATTTTAATGTATCACCTACATATAATGATACAGATACAATATTTGCTAATAATGCTCCACCTGATAAAGACACAATTATTCCAATTACCTCAGAATCTACAACAAAAACATAAGCAGCAACTGTCCATACAATAGCAGCAGCTAAAAGTTGAATATCTGCAACTAGTGATGTTGCTAATAAAACAGAACCCATTTGAGTTTTATCACCTAATTTTAAGGTAGTAGCAATTATATTTATAATAATTGCTGCAAATAATTCATATTTACTATGAGATTCTAATGAGTGCATATCTCCATAAAAAAACCCAAAGTTAACAGTCATTGCTAGAATAATAAAAAATCCAGATATTACCTTATCTAAATTCATAATATTTCCCCTTTTATATCATTTTTAATATCATGTCTTCTTTCAAATACTTTATCAATATCATCATGAATTTTTGAGTTTTTATCTATAAAAATTATACTATGTTTATTTAACTGTTTGATATTCTTTAAGCCCATGATTGCAAGCATTCCTTTAACACTTTTTAATAAGTTATTATGGTAATTTCTTACTTTATTTGCTTGCTTATAAACAAAATATTTTTTTCTTTTACTTTTATCTTGAGTTGCAAGTCCCACTGGACAAACATGACCTGTTGTACCTGAACAATATCTTGCACGAATACATCCTGCACTCATCATAAAACCACGTGCTATTTGAATAAAATCTGCACCTAAAGACATGATAACAATAATATCATCAGGAGTTAATACTTTTCCACTTGCTACAAGTTTTACCTCATCTCTAACACCATAAGCACTTAATACTTTATCAACTAAATAAACTGAATCTCTAATACTTAATCCAACTCTTTCCATCATTTCAATAGGAGCAGTTGCACTTCCACCTGAACCTCCATCAATTGAGATGAAATCAGGATATCTATTATCGCCTATTTCTATTCTTCTTTTTATTTCAGCAGCAAAGGGTTCAATATTTTCCATATCAGAAATTACAATTTTTATACCAACTGGTTTATCAGATATTTCTTGAAGTGTTCCTATAAAATCAAATAATTCTTCAATACTATTTGCATAAGGAAATCTATTAGGTGAAAATACATCTTTATATGCTTCAACATTTCTGTAATAAGCAATTGCAGGAGTTACTTTATGAGCGGCTAATTTCCCACCCGTTTGTTTTGCACCTTGTGCAATTTTGATTTCAGTCATTTGACAAAATCTCATTGTCTTTTCATATCTATCAGGGTCAAAATTACCATCTTTGTCTCTTGCCCCATAAAGTCCTGAACTTAATTGTAAGATGATATCAGCCATATCAGAGGGAACTTCTTTAGGAAAGTTTTCAATTGGGGCATCCCAGTTAATTCTATGAAATAATTGTGATTTTAAATCAAATACATAAGTTTCAGCTTCTTTATCTTTCCCAAAAACCATACTTCTATAAACATCAGCAGCCATAGCTCCATTAAAGAAAAACCTTACTACATCTTTAACTTTTTTTGCAAAGGTACTTCCATGAACAATTTTCATATATTCAGGTTTATATTCTTGATGTGTTACAAAGAAATTAGAAGTAACACCACCCTCACCTGAATTAATAGGAAAACCTCCCATATAAGCACCACGTACAAATGCTCTTGTACCTTCGGGAGAAATTGATCCATCACTCATTGCTGATCTTGCAATTATTGATTTTGCCGTATATGGTTTTTTTCTATTTTTACCAAATGTCACTTCAAAGTCTTTATCAACCTCATCATCATTTAATACTATATTTGCATGTTTAATCATAAATTTTGGATTAGGTAAAGGTTGTGAAGGAGAAAAAGATGCATAATTAGGAACATCACTTGCTGCTTTATAAACCCAATCTAATTTGTCTTTTGATTCATAGAACTTTTCATCACCGAAATATTGTCTAAAGGGCTCTCTTGCTTCTTCTAATACAAATCTAAGTCTTCCAATTATTGGATAATTTACTAATAATTGATGATCCCTTTGAACATACTTATCATATACATACCATGCAAAGATTACTAAAGCAAATAATATCCACTCTATAGTACTTAATTCTAAATCCATAATTTTCCTTTTTAGCTTTTTTTACTAGATACTAAAAGCCCACTTAAAATTATAAGTAGTATACCAAAAGAAATCCAAATATCAGGAAATGCATCACCTAAAATAACTCCAAGAATAACTGAAAATATAATATTAGAATAAGATATAGTTCCAATAATCCCTGCTTTTGCACATGAATATGCTTTTGTCATATAAATTTGTGCTAAGGTTGCAAAAATTCCTAATAAAATAATGAAATACCAATCATTTGGTTTTGGCATTACAAATGTTGCAAATAGAAAGTCTAAATCTGGATTTTGATAAAAAGAGCCAATAAGTAAAAGTATTAAAGGTCCAATAGTTCCAATAGTCATAAAAGATAATACAATTGCTCGTGAATCATAAAATTTTCGCAGCTCCCTAATTGATGTATAAGCCAATCCAGCACCTACCCCACATAATATTCCTAAATAATCTGTTTTTTCCAGATTATCAGGGTTAAAACCTGTCATAAAAAGTATACCTATAAAGCCAACAAAAACTCCTAACCAACCTTTAAATCCTAATTTTTCTTGTACAAATAAGTATGCAAAAATTGCAGAAAAAATTGTTGATGTTTTAGAAAAAGTCATTGCCTCAGCTAAGGGTATTTGTGCGATATTATAAAAGAAAAATAGCAAAGCAATAAACCCAGCCATTCCTCTAAAAATAAGCAACCATAATTTACCTCCAACTTGAGATAAAGGTTTTCTATAAATTGATATTAAAATTAAAAAAACACCAAATACATTTCTAAAGAAAACTACTTCTATAGAACTCATTGAATTACTTAACTCTTTTGCAACTGCTCCCATAAAAGCAAATAGCAAAGAAGCAAATAACATGTATTTTGCACCTTGTATTACTTGATTGTCCATTGTCATTCCTAAAATTAAAATCGCAATTGTATTCCTATCTATATTAAACAAAGATTATTAGTTTTATTCTTTAAAGCATACTTTAGATAAAATATCTACTTTATATAAAATAACAATATATTTATACTAGGAATAATATGGAATATTTAAAGATTCTTGGAGCTAAAAAACTTTCTGGCGAAGTTAGTATCTCTGGTGCAAAAAATGCAGCTTTACCCCTAATCGCATGTACGATTTTAGCAAAAAATGAAATCAAAATGGGTAATTTACCTAATGTTGTAGATATTAATACATTTTTAAAGCTTATTGGAAAACTAGGTGGAACTTTTAGTAAAGAAGGAAATACTGCAAAGATATCTACATCTACAATTAATAATACAACTGCAACTTACGATATTGTAAAAACAATGAGAGCTTCAATTTTAGTACTAGGACCAATTTTAGCAAGATTTGGACATTGTGAAGTTTCGCTTCCAGGTGGTTGTGCAATTGGACAAAGGCCTGTTGATTTACACTTAAAAGCCTTAGAAGCTATGGGTGCAAAATTGTGATTAATCATGGTTATATTGAAGCTACTGCCCCAGAAGGTCTAAAGGGTGCAAAAATTGTATTTGATAAAGTAACTGTTGGTGGAACTGAAAATATTATTATGGCAGCAGCATTAGCAAATGGTGTTACAACTATTGTAAATGCAGCAAAGGAACCTGAAATTGTTCAACTTTGTGAAGTTATTGCAAGTGCTGGAGTAAAAATAGATGGTATTGGTACTTCAACTTTAACAATCACGGGAACAAATAAAGAGCTACTTGAAATAAAAGATTTTGATGTAATACCTGATAGAATTGAAGCTGGGACATATATGTGTGCAGCTGCAATCACAAATCAAGAAATCAAAATCAATGATGTACTTCCATCACATTTAGATGCGATTACATCTAAACTTGAAGAAATGAATTTTGAAGTATTACAAGATGATACAAGTGTTACTATTCTTCCTACAGATGAAATCAAACCTGTAAATATAATCACAACTGAATATCCAGGTTTTCCTACAGATATGCAAGCACAATTTATGGCACTAGCTACTCAAGCGAATGGTACAAGTACTATTGATGAAAGATTATTTGAAAATAGATTTATGCATGTTAGTGAATTATTAAGACTAGGTGCGGATATTCACTTAAATGGAAATACAGCAACTATAAATGGAAAAAATGGAACATTAAATGGTACAGATGTTATGGCTACAGATTTAAGAGCTTCATCAGCATTAGTACTTGCTGCATTAGTTGCAAGTGGTGAAACAAATATTCATAGAATTTATCATCTTGATAGAGGATATGAAGACCTTGAAGGAAAACTTTCAAAAATTGGTGCTGATGTAAAAAGGTTTACTGAATAGCACATCATTTAAAATGATAAGTTAAAAACTCAAAACTTATCATTTTTTTAAGTATAAATTAAATAAAATCAAAACAATTATACATATACAAAAGGTAAACTATTAATATGAAACTAGAAATCTCTTTATTTAAATTTGACAAAAACTCTGATTACTTACCATTTTACACTAAGCATTTTTTAAAAATCACTAATGAAAATACATTATTAGATATTTTAAATACAATCAATAATGAAAATCCATTTGGATATGAAAATGATGAAAATTTTGATCTTGTAGTAAATGGAACATATTTAAAAGCTTCTATTAAAATTGAAGACTTAGTTAAAAACTTTGGCAAAGATTTAACAATTGAACCAATTTCAGTTAGACGTGCTGGAAATGACTTAATAATTAATGAAGATGATTTTAATGAAAAGTTAAATATCTTAGATGATTTTATTTCACAAGAAGATAAAAAGAATTATCAAAATCTAAAACAATATTATTATTCATCAAATACATTAAACTATAAAAGTGAATATATTGGCGATGCTATTTTAATTTTAGCTCACGATTTAATTACAGTTAATAAAGAAAATGAAAAAGCAATACTTGATATTTTAAAAAGCCAAGAAATTGGAGCTTCATATCATACAAGCTTAGAAAAAAGAATACTTGACTTTGATATTGCAATTGAAGAAAAAATAGTAAATCTTCAAAAAAAACTTAACTTATTAAATGAGAAAGAAGCAAACTTTAGAGTTAAAAATACTCTGATTATTGAGTTTGGAAATTTTGAAGAAGAAACTGAAATAAAACATGATTTTAAAGATTTTAATATCGCATACTTTCCATCAAAGAACCAAGAGCAAACAAACTCTTTATTAGAAAAATTAAATGCTAATATTTTAAATCTTGAGACTTTAAAACTAGACTTAGCAAAAAATACTTTCAATAAAAATCCAGAAATCACATATAATATAGCTACAACTATATCTTTAGATGCCTTTGATAATAATGCAGATTTTTTACTTGTAGATAATGATGAGGATTTCTATTTATTTGATTATAATAGAAAGGCTTTAGAAAAATGCTCTGGAAGAGAGATGATCCTACCTATTATTCATGTAAATGAGTTACAAAAATTAGCTTCGGGACAACATAAAGCTGCTAATGAAACACTAGTTAAACATCAAATTAATCCTGAGATAATTTAAGGATTATTAAAAGTGAAATTAGATTATAATTTTATACTTTATTCTAGTTTATTAATTGCTTGTTTAATACCTCTTTATATTTATAGGCAAAAAGTTTTTGCTTTTGCTTATAAAACTGGATCTTTAGAATTTTTTATAAAAGATTTAAAACAGCATATGCAAAGAAATCATCCTAAAATTACTTTTGATTACTCAATAATAGAAAAAACTAAAAATGAAAAAGATATTAGAATTAGAGAAACATTAATAGTTGAAGATATAATTAATCAATTTTACTACCATAAATATGAAAAAAATACTCAAAAAGCAATTCCAAGAGAAAAACTTTGGAGTACTTATGAAGAAAAATCTTTTTCAAATCCTAAAAGCCCTAATGACTGGAAAGAAAGACGAGAGCTAGCTTGGATAAGAGATGAAAATAAATGTAATAGATGTGGAACAAAAATAAAAATAGATGATGTATTTACTACTTTTGCAAAAGATATTTCAAAAGGTGGTGGGTATAATTTTGAAAATATCATTATTCTATGTTCTGATTGCAACAAGGTATTAAATGCAAAAAATCCTAAAAGCAGTATTGCATCATTGTATTTAAATGATACACTTATGAAGTATGTAGAAGGATAATCTACTAATATCCGAATATTTCTGCAACTCTTTTTTGATGCTCACTTTGAGTATTAAGTTCTGATGATTTTTCTTTTTTTTCTTTTTTATACTCTTCTTCTAAAGCTTTTATCTTTATTTCATAGTTATTCTTACTTCTTAAACGTAGTATTTGCTTTTCTTTTAATCTCAATAGTGAATCTTCTAAATATTTATCTTCTAGCAGTTTTAATTGTGATAGTTTATTTCTAACATATGTTAAATCTTTTGATTTAGGAATTATATATGGAGTTACGATTATCACTAAACTTCGTTTTCTAATATTTCCTTTATTATGAGTAAAGAGCTTTCCTAATATTGGCACTTCACTAACTCCTGGCACTTTATTTTCATTAGACTCTTCTTTATCTTCTATTAAACCTCCAAGAATTACTGATTCTCCATTTTTTACTATTGCTGTTGTCTTTATCTCTTTTTTAGTAGTATCTGCATTTCCACTATTAGTAACAGTTGTTTTTACGTCTTCTAAAATTGTATTTATTTCTAAAGTTACTTTATTATCATTTGATACTCTAGGTTTTACTTTTAGTGTTAATCCAACATTTTCTCTTTTAAAGTTTTCTTTTATAGTTCCACCATCTGTAACACTTGAAGATGTTTTAACCGATATAGTTTCTCCTACATAAATAGAACTTTCTTTATTATTTATTGCCAAAATTGAAGGTTCTGATACTATATCTAAAGCTCCATCTTGATTTAAAAGACTAATAGATGCTCCAAGTGCTAAACCTGAAGTAATTGTTGGTATTACTAAACCTATATCACTTGGATTAAAAGCAATTGGGCTTCCACTATTTAAATTTGATGCAAAGGTACTTAGGCCATTTTTACCTGAACGACCTCCTAATATTCCATATTTTATTCCCACTTCATCAAGTAAACTATCACTTACTTCTATAATTTTAGCTTGTACATAAACTTGTTCTTTTTCTTGATCAAGTTTTGATATTAATATTTTTATATACTCTATTTCACTTAAAAATCCCATGATTATGATTGAATTTGATTCTTCATCAATTGAAGATAGTGGCTTTGCATTTGGGTCTATATACTTCTTTTTTGAAATAATATCTTTTAGGATTTTTATTACATTTTTTGCTTCTACATTCTTTAAAGGAATAACTTCTACCACTCTTTTTAATAAAGAATCATTTGAGTCAATTTTTCTTATGTATTTTTTTAGATAAATTGCATTAGCTTTATTTCCTATAATCACTAGAGAATTACTCTCTTTATTTACTATTATGCTAGTTTTTTCTGTTTCAATCTTTTCATTAAACATTGATTTTGCAATTTCATCTATATTTTTCTTTGCATCTATTGCTTGGATATTATGAAGTTCTATAATTTCTAAATGTTTTTTTGCTCCCTTTGTCATTATATTTATAACATTTTTTACAGTTTTAATATTATTTCTAAAATCTGTAAGAGCTAAAGTATTTGAATCTAGGTTAGTTACTAATTTTGCATTTATTGAAATTAAGTGTTTTACTTTTGAAGCTATATAATCTACATTTACATTATGTACTTTGAATATCTCTGTTGACATTTGATTATAATATTGTTTTGAATTCAAACTTGTATTTATAATAGGGACATTATTTTTAGCACCTTCATTTAGTTTTACTATTCTTAATATATTTTCATTATTAATTAATGTATAACCTTTTGATTCTAAAACAAAAATTAATATTTTTATTAAATCATTTTTTGATACTTCCTTATTAGAGATATAGTCTACTTTACCTTTAATTTCTTGAGTTATTAATATATTTTTATCAAGGATTTTTGATGTAATTTTTATTAAGTTCATTATCTCTAGTTGTTTAAAATCTATATTTATTTTTTCTTGGGCTTGTAAATAAGTTGTAAATATAACAACAACTAGAATTCTTTTTATTATTCTCATTAATAACTCCATATTTATATAAATAATTTAATAAGTTATTATAATAGAACTAATATAAATTGTTACTGTAAAGTTATATTTCGAGGTAATTTATTTAGTAAGTTGTCTAATTCATTTTTTGAGAGTTCAATACTAATAATAACTGTATCTAAAAAATCTTTAGATGTTATATTAATATTATCTTGTTTTAAAAGATATTCTAGTTTTGAGAGTTCGTGATAATCGCATTTTAGTTTAGCATTTTCTAATTTTTTATATTCGAATAATTCACTTATATTTAATACTTCATTTACACTTGAAGAATAAGCGCGAACTAAACCACCCGTTCCTAGTTTAACTCCACCAAAATATCGTACAATTATAACAGCGCTATTAATTATTTCAGCACCATTTAAAACAGCAAGTGAAGGTTTTCCAGAAGTCCCTCTGGGTTCTCCATCATCACTACAGTTTTCAACAATTTGATCAAACTCATTTAAATATCTATATGCATAAACAAAATGTCTTGCTTTTGGATGTTTTTCTTTTAACTTTTGCATAACTTCATCAAATTTATCATAAGGCATAAGAAATGCAATAAATTTAGATTTCTTTTCTTCATAAGTATTTTCAAATTCATTTTGAACGTATTTCAATATATTTCCCAATAAGTAGTCTAATAGAAGTATATATAAAGTAGTCTTGATAAAGATTTAACTATAATGCCAAAATGAGATTAGACCAAT
>NYWO01000057.1 GCA_002685075.1 Arcobacter sp. | reverse complement strand
TTCCACCACATTTGATAATTGCGTACATTTTTATTCCTCTAAATTAACTTCTCTTGTGTTAACTTCATTTTATTAATGCTAACTTTATTTTGAACGTGAATAGTATCTAAAGTTAGTTTAAACTTTCTTTAAGACAATTATCTTTTATCTATAATCTGCAGCAAGTGCAACACAGTCAATCATTATCAGCGAATTTTGTGGTAGTCCATTTGTAGAAATTGTACTTCTCGCAGGTTTATGATCACCAAAAGCTTCTGCAAATAATACATTTACAATTCCAAAATCATCAATGTTTTCTAAATAAACTGATACTTTTATAACTTGTTCCATCCCACTATCTGCATCTTCTAATAAAGTCCTTAAATTTGACAATACTTGTCTTGTTTGAACTTTTATATCTCTTTCAACCATTGTACCATCAAGAGTTATTGGAACTTGTGCTGATGTATAAACTAACCCATTATTTTTAACGGCTGGAGAATATGGGCCTATTGCTGCTGGTAAATTATCACTTTGTACTAATTTCATATCTTTTCCTCTAATATTTTATATAACTTTTTTTGTATTCTACAAAAAAGAATCTAGAATAAAAATTAAATCTATAAATTAGTTACAAATTATAAATTATAACTAACTAGTTTACCTAGTTTTAATTGATAGATATTATCTTTTATTTTTCGGATCATATTTACTTTCTCTCTAAAATCATAAGATTTATCATAAGAAATTGCTGTTAATTTGTTTGAATAAAATTTATAAAGTAACGTAAGTAGTTCTTGATTTAGTCTTTCATCGTCATAATTTTCTAACTTTTCATTTAAAGTAATAGAATTTAATGAAATATTTGTAATATCACTTAATAGTAATTCAAACTCCTTTTTATGAGCTTCAAACATTGATGCATCAACAATATCTAAAACCGCATCTAATCTAGAAGGTTTTTCCAAAATAGATTTAATTATACATAATTCTGCAATATCTATTTTTGTTAAATTTGAATCTACAGGTCTTTGATATACATCAGCACTAACTTTTACAAGATTTTCTCTAATATTTAATTTTTGGGCAATATATCTTTTATATTCATCTTGATAAATAATACCTAATGATTTTAAATATTCATTAGCTTCTAATAACGCTTTTTGTTTTTGAGCAGGATTATTTATTTCATACTTATCAATTATATAATCAATAGCATATGGAATAAATGATTGTGGTGTAGAAAAAATTTTATTTAACTCTTCTATTTTGCCCTCTTTTACCATATCAGCAGGATCTACTCCTTCCCCAAAAATTACAACGCCACCTTCAAATTCACCTTGACTTAACAGTACAGAAGCTTTAAAAGCAGCTGCAAGCCCTGCTTTATCTCCATCATATGCTAAAATTATTTTAGGTTCACCTCTTCTTATTAGTGGTAGGTGATCTTTTGTAAGAGCAGTTCCAAGTGTTGCTACTGCTGTGTTAAAACCTGCTTGATGTAGCATAATTACATCTAGGTAACCTTCACAAACAATTAATTGATTCTTTTTATAGATATGTTCTTTAGCTAAATGATAACCATATAATAGTTTTGATTTATTAAACACTTTTGTTTGAGGCGAATTTACATATTTTGCATTGTGTCCTGTAATTGTTCGTCCACCAAAACCAACCATTTTCCCATTTATTCCATAAATTGGAAAAGTAATTCTTTCAATAAATCTTGAATATAATCCATTTGTTCCTGTATCAATTACACCTAAATCAATCGCATCACTTAAATTATAATGATTAGATTTTAAAAAATTAATTGTGTCACCTGAAGATGGAGCATAACCAATTTCAAACTTTTCAACTGAAAACTCAGAGATACCCCTACTTGCAATATACTCTTTTGTAGTGCTATTATTTACATAAAGTCTTTGATAAAACTTATTAACATCTTCTAGTATTCTTATATCTTGTTTTTTTGTATTAACATTATCATATTCTAAAGTAATATTATTCATAGATGCTAATTTTTCAATAGTTTCAGGATAAGATAGTTTTTCATATTCCATTACAAATTTAATAGAATCTCCACCTACTCCACAATTACCTACAATAAAATTTTTTGTTAAAAAAGTATGACTTTTATCTTCTACAGTAATATCATATACCAATTCTTCATCTTCTGATTCTTTAATACTTTTTACTCTCATACAAAGATACTTAACATCATTAATATTTTCAAAAAAAGCTTTTAAGGACTCTCTTTTATGGAAAAGGATTGTGTAAGATTTTTTATGATTAACATTTTTTTTATCTTTATATGCTTTTCCTTTATAAAGTGAAGGGATAAGTTCTAAGCTTATTGCTAAATCAAATAAAAGGTAAGATAATTTTTTACTTATTGTTTTATAAGTTCTTCTAGAATAACATCCATTTCCAACCATCAATCCATCAAAAAAGGAACTCCTAAATGATTTTTTTAAGTAGTTAAAATAGTATGGATACTCTTTATTTTCAGCACCACTAGCAAAAAGCTTTTTAAAAATATATTCTAAGTTACTACTTGAGCAAGTAATTTCTAAAGAATTTTTTCTGTTTTTTGGATAAAATAAAAAGGCTTCTTTTTTAAAAGACTTCTTTAATATCTCAATTATTCTCTGGGCATAATTAATTTCTTTAGAATTTAATGAAAATTTAATTCCCCCTTGATATGTTCTTCCTTCTGCTATATACATACCAAATAACCACATTAAATCTTTTGTAATTTTTACTTTTTTTATAATATCTGCAGAAGGACCAAATTTATTCTTTTCCCAAAATTCTGAAAAATTAAAAGTTTTTTTTGTAATTACTTCCCTATCTATTGGATATAAAAAATAATCACCTTTTTTAACTTCTTTTGCAAATAAGACTTGAGTCTTTATATTAATTTCTTTTCTATGTTTTCTTTTTTTTATCTTTCCATAAAATTTAAGAGGTCTATTTTTTTCAACTCGAATATAAGGCAAATTTTTTTTAACATCATCTTGAGTTAAAACTACCATATCATGATTTTGTGTAAAATATGACCATTCATTAAATAAATCAGTTTTAAACTTCAATATTCCATATTGAGGTTTATGAGATAAGGTTTCAATTACTTTTGTTGCTTTTCCATTAGAAGCAAATACATAATCTCCAATTTGTATATCTTGAATTTCTTTTATGCCATTTTTCGTTCTAATTTCTTCTCTTGGTGCTAAACATCCGAAACAATGATATATCTGTTTTGCAGGACTTACAACAAAAGATGGAGTTGATTCTCCATGAAAAGGACAACATGCTTTAAAGTTTGCACCTGATTTCTTTACTTCAATAAACTGTGAAATTACATCAACAATATCAAGGTTATTTTTTAAATTTTCAATGGACTCTTTTTTAATCATTTGCGATTATAGCACTTTATTTTTTTATATGTACTTTTATGATAAAGTGTTCGTCTATTAAAGATATAAAACAAGGCCTAAAGTGGATAATATAGTTTTAGAATATAGAGACCCATTGTTTGGTGTAATAATACTAGTTGCACTTGTATTTATAATTTCATTTCTTGCATACTCTTATGGAATTTACAGAGAAAGAATTGCTAGGAAAGATTATAGAAAGCTATCTCGTAGATTTCAGTTAGGTAAACTTAAAGAAGATGACTATGTTCATTTATATAAGACATATAATTTACCCTTTGATTCAATACTATTATTAGCTTCTACTTTTTTACATAAAGGTGATTATAATAAAGCTATAAATGTTTATTTAACGCTACTTGAACATGTAAATGATAGAGTAAAAAAAGAAGAACTCTTACAACTTCTTGGAACTACATATTTTAAAGGTGGTTTCTTACAAAGATCAAAAGATGTATTTTTACGAATATTAAAATTCTCTCCAAAAAATAGAGAAACATTAAAATATTTACTACTTACTTATGAAAAACTAAAAGATTATAAAAAAGCAAAAGAAGTTACTATTTGTTTAGAAGAGCTTAATAAAAATGTAACAAGAGATCAAACATATTTAGATGCACTTATAATATTAAATGATCCTTTATATTCATATGATAAAAGAACAGAACTTTTACATAATATTTATAAAAAAGATAAAAATATTCAAAGATTATTTGTACAGTTCTTGTTACAATTTAACAAAGAATATTTTTGGAATCATGTTGAAGAATTTGATGCAAAATCTTTTATTGATTTAATCTGGTATTTAAATTTTGATGATATTGATTTCCAAAAAGTTTCTAATAATGAGTTTTTAGTTGAGCTATATAATGCAAAGGGTTACTTAAATACACTAGAACATAGTCAAGATTTTATTTTTAATATTTTAATATTACTTCACAAATATTCAAAAGAAGTTACTGCAACTTTAGATTTTGAGTTTATTTGTAGTTCATGTAAACATACTCATCCGATATATGATAATAGATGCCCTCATTGTCATAATATTTTAACATTTAATGTAAATCATACATTAAGTAAATCTTTAGACCAAGCAACACAATCACTACAATAATAAAATAAATGAAAGATGTGATATAATCTCGACTTTATTATTAAATAAAACAATAAAAAATTTAAGGAAAGCAGGACAATGAGCGATTATTCAAAGTTAGAAAAGTGTTTGGGTTATCAGTTTAAAGATAAAAATCTGATAATCGAAGCACTTACACACAAAAGTTATAAAAAACCATATAATAATGAAAGGTTAGAATTTTTAGGAGATGCTGTTTTAAACTTGATTGTTGGAGAATTTTTATTTTTAAAATTTCCAAAATCAAATGAAGGTGAGTTATCTAAAATTAGAGCCTCTTTAGTAAATGAAACAGGGTTTACAAGACTTGCTAATCATATTAAATTAGGTGAATATATTTTCATTTCAAGTGCAGAAGAGAGAAATAAAGGAAGAACTAAAGCTTCTATTCTTTCAGATGCTTTTGAAGCAATTATGGGTGCAGTTTATTTAGAATCAGGATTAGAAGTTTTAAAGCCTATTATCCTTGAATTGTTAGATGAATCATACGATAAAATAAATCTAGATGTTTTATTTTCAGATTATAAAACAGCTTTACAAGAAATAACACAAGCTAGATTTGGATCTATTCCTGAATATAAAATTGAAGCATCTTTTGGACCTGATCATAAAAAAGAGTTTGAAGTATCAATTTGGATTGATGATGAAACTTATGGAACAGCAAAAGGTAAAAGTAAGAAACTTGCTCAACAAGCAGTTGCAAAAATTGCTATTGATATTTTAAAAGGTAGTGAATAATGAATACATTTGGACATAGATTTAGATTTACTACTTTTGGAGAAAGTCATGGAAAAGCACTTGGATGTATTGTTGATGGAGTTCCTGCTGGAATAAAAATTGATGAAGAGTTTATTCAAGACGAAATGGATAGAAGAAAACCTGGTAAAAACAAATATGCAACTGCTAGAAAAGAAGGCGATAAAGTAGAGATACTTTCAGGTGTATTTGAAGGAATTACAACAGGAACTTCTATTTCTATGATAATTTTTAATGAAAATCAGAAATCTAAAGATTATACAAATGTAAAAGATTTATTTAGACCAGGTCATGCAGATTTTACATACTTTAATAAATATGGAACAAGAGACTATAGAGGTGGTGGAAGATCAAGTGCGAGAGAAACAGCAGCACGTGTTGCTGCTGGTGCAATTGCTAAGTTAATGCTTAAAGAAATTGGAGTTGAAGTTCAAAGTGGAATTTGTGAAATTGATGGAATTAAAGCAGAAAATTACGACTTTTCACAAGTTTCTGAATCTGAAATATTTGCTCTTGATTCAAATGTAGAATCAGCCCAAAAAGATGCAATTTTAAGTGCAAAGAATTCACATAATAGTGTTGGTGGAGTTGCTTTAATAAATGTAAAAAATGCACCAATTGGATTAGGTGAACCTTTGTATTTTAAACTTGATTCACAAATTGCAAATGCAATGATGAGTATAAATGCTGTAAAAGCAGTTGAAATTGGAGATGGAACTTTATCTTCAAAGGTAAGAGGTTATGATAATAATGACCAAATAAGAAAAGATGGATTTAAAACAAATCATAGTGGAGGAATTCTTGGTGGAATTTCAAATGGAGATGATATTAATATTAAAGTATATTTTAAATCAACTCCATCTATTTTTATAAAACAAGAAACTGTAGATATTTATAATAATGAAGTAGATTGTGAACTAAAAGGAAGACATGATCCTTGTGTTGCTGTAAGAGGTTCTGTTGTTGCTGAATCTATGATGGCTTTAGTATTAGCTGATATGGCACTACTTAATATGTCATCAAAAATTGAGAATGTAAAAAAAGTTTATTCTTAGATTCTATCTAAAGAATCTTTCTTTTAAAAAGCCAACTGTTTTAAAGTTGGCTTTTTAATTCTTCTAATCTGGCAATTCTATCTTCAGTTGTAGGATGTGTTCTAAATAATCCTCCAAATGTAGATTTTAATCCTGAAAAAGGATTAATGATAAACATATGTGCAGTTTGTTCTGTAGCATTATGTATTTGATGTCCACTTCTTGCATAATTTTCCAGCTTTGATAATGCACTTTGTAAACCACTTGCATCACCTGTCATTCTAGCAGCTCCTTCATCAGCCATATACTCTCTACTTCTGCTTACGGTCATTTGTATAATTGAAGCAGCTAGAGGCAAAAGTATTGCCATTAAAATCATCATAATAGGATTTGAATTTTGTCTATTACCTCCAAACATTGCTCCAAACTGCATCATATTTGCAATCATTGCAATAGCTCCTGCAAATACAGCAGCTATTGTTCCAACTAAAATATCATAATGCTTTACATGCGATAACTCATGAGCAATAACACCCTCTAGTTCTTTTTCATTTAACATTTCATATAAACCCATAGTAACAGCAACAGCAGCATTTTCATGATTTCTTCCTGTTGCAAATGCATTTGGTGTATGATCTGGAATTAAGTACACCTTTGGCATGGGTAGCCCTGCTTTTTTCACTAACTTTTGTGTGATTTGATATACAGGATGTCTTTTGTCTTCAAGTGGTGTTGCGTCATAATGTTTTAAAACTTGAGTATCCGAATAATAGTATGCATAAAAGTTCATTCCACCTGCTAATAAAAATGCAATTAGCATTCCGCTACTTCCTCCAAACGAAAAACCAATAAAAACAAATAATACAGTTAGTGAAGTTAATAAAAATATAGTTTTTGCTTGTTCCATAATATTCCTTTTTATTTATATATTTACAATTGTAATAAAGAAAAGTTAATAAATATTAAACTAAATTCTATTTAAAATTGACTCTTGTCTGTACAATACCTTTGCACTTGGCGTTTGTTTTGATGTTGTTTCTAAATGAACGTCTTGATCATCAAAGAAAATATCTGCACCAAATGCTTTTACAACTTCATATTTATCAACACCACCTAGGAAAAAGGCTTCGTCTAATCGCACATTCCAATCAGATAAAGTTCTTATAACTCTTTCATGTGCAGGAGAATTTCTTGCTGTTATAAGTGCAGTTCTAATAGGTGTTTGCTCTTGTGGATATTTAGCTTGAATATTTGAAATCACTCTTAATAGTTGTGCAAAAGGTCCATCTTTCATTGCATTTGTAACATTTTTCTTCTCATGTTCTAAAAATGCTTCTAACCCTTGTGTTTTATAAATAACTTCTGATTCTTCTGAAAATAAAACAGCATCACCATCAAAGGCAATTTTTACTTGATTTGAGAATTCATTATTTGCATTCTCATAAGGTAAAATTCTAGCTGATGCAATACCTTCATTTATTGCATTTTGAACATCATCTTCATTTGCAGATAAAAATAAATCAACTTTAAAAGGTTTTAAATACTTTGCAATATCATTTCCACCTGTCCAAGCAGAACGTTGTATATCTAGATTATATTTTTGAATTGATTTAGTAATTCGTAATGAAGTAGCTGAATTATTTCTAGACATAATAATCACTTCAACTTGTTTATCTTCTGGAAAATCTTCATTTATTTTTAGTAAATTATTTACAAGTCTAAAACCAGTTCCTTGTGCAATTTGTATATCTTCATTTTCAATTTGGTATTTATAATAATCATCTAAACCTTTTTCTTCAAATATTTTATTCTCATCTTCTAAATTAAATAATGCTCTAGAAGAAATAGCAATAACTAATTTTTTGTTTAAATCATATCCCACTTTTAGTAACCTTAATTTTTTTCTTATTATACAAATATTAAACTATAAAATATATTTTTTTCAAAAAATGTATCATTTTAATATATTTCATAATGCTATTTATCACTTTCTTAAGTCTTGTTTAGATTATTTATTTTCTAAAGATACCATTAAAACAAATAAAAAAATATTATTTGTAAATAATAAAATAATAATTGATTATTTTAGAAAAAACTTGTAAATATTACACACTACTATTGATTATTTACAATCGTCATTAGATTTTATTATATAAAAAGGATTATTTCTTTAAAATGATTATTACTAAGTATAAAGAGAAATAATATGAAAAAACTATACATTGTAAGACATACACATAAAGCACAAGAAAAACCAGGTCAAGATGATTATGATAGAGAATTAAGCCAAGAAGGTTTAGATGAAGCTACTTCAATTGCACAGAAATTAGCAAATACTTCTATTAAAACAGATTTAATTGTTTCAAGTCCTGCAGTAAGAACTAGACAAACAGCAGAAATATTTGCGGATGTACTAAACTATGACAAATCAATAATGTATAATGAAGTTTTATATCTAGCTTTTGTTAATGAACTTATTGAAACAATCTCATATACATTTGATACAGTTGATACAATGATTTTAATAGGACATAACCCTTCACTAACAGCTTTAGCAGTTACTCTAATTGATTTTAAAGAGAAGTTTGAAATCGGGGGAGTAATGGAAATAGAATTTGATTGTGATTCTTGGATAGATATAGGAAAAGAAAATGCTAAATTAGTTTCTTATATTTTACCTGATAAATAAAAGTATAATTTACTTATATTTATCATTATTTAGTCTTTTTTATTTCCCAAGACAAAACTCACCAAACATTACATCTAACATCTGATCATTTTCATAAGGTCTTGTAATATTAGAAATATTTTCTAAAGCTTCAGTTATATGATGAGCAAAAAATTCTAACTCTCCACTATCTAAAGGTTCTATTGATTGCTTTATATGGAATAGTGTCTCTTCAACTGAAATAACTTGTCTTTTTGAAATTAATGTCATTTCATCACTATGGGTATTTGAATCTAAAATTGTTTCTATATTTTTAATAAGTGGATTTATATCTTCTTTAGTTGATAATTCTATAAAATCACTAATAAGTGATTTATCAAATTTACTTTCTAAATCAGATTTATTTATAATTTTTACAATTTCTTTACTTTTATTTTGGCTTATAAGTTCAAGAATCTTTTCATCTTCACTATCACAAACTTTACTATTATCAAATAATACAATTACAATATCTGCTTCAGTAATAGCTTCTATAGATTTTTCAATACCTATTTGTTCAATTACATCAGATGCATTTCTAATACCTGCTGTATCCACTATTTTGATAATATGAGTACCAATCTTTACTGATTCTTCAATTGTATCTCTAGTTGTACCTGCAATATCTGAAATAATAGCTCTATCATAGTTTAAAAGCTTATTAAGTAGTGAAGACTTACCAACATTTGGCTTTCCTATGATTGCAACTTTAAAGCCTTCAATCATTCCTTCCCGTCTCTTACTCGCATCTAAAGTATTAGATAGCTTCACAATAATTTTAGCCATCTTAGTTTTAATTTGTTCAAAAATATCAGATGGCAAATCATCTTCTGCATAATCAATTGAAACTTCTGTATAAGCTAACATAAATAGTAAATCTTCTCTAATATCATTTACAAAAGAAGTTAACTCACCTTTTAATTGTCTTGCTAATAATTTAACAGCATCTTCGCTTCTAGCTTCAATAATTTTTGAAATTGCTTCAGCTTTTGATAAATCAATCTTGTTATTTAAAAATGCTCTTTTAGAAAACTCACCAGGGTTTGCTAATCGTGCACCTCTTCTTAAAGCTTCATTTACAATCATATTAGCAATAGCAACTCCACCATGACATTGAAACTCAACTACATCCTCTCCTGTAAAAGAAAATGGTGCTTTAAAATAAAGAATTAAAGCTTCATCAATCATTTCATCTTCAATACTATATAAAGAAGTTAAAGTTGCAAGTCTTGGTTGAAATTTTGTTTTTTTTGTGATTTTAGAAGCAATATCAAGAGCAGATACTCCTGATAATCTAACTATTGAGATTGAACCTATACCATTTGCAGTAGCAATAGCTACAATTGTACTATTATCAAACAATTTACTGTTCTTTACTTTTGTACTCATTTACAAGTACATATTTATCGCCTCTAACATTTGTTTTTACAGCAACATATTTATTTGGGAACTCTTCTCTTAATTTTTTAAGAGCAATATGAACTAAAATACCATCTAAAGGTTTAGTTTTAAAAGTACCTTTTTCTTTAATTACTTCAATTACTGGCTCTAGATATGCATAAATAGAAGATTCTTGGTTTTTTAAAAATTCTGCAACTTCTAATCTTAACATTAATCCATATTTTTCATTAATCCAGTTAAACAAGATGTAAGATAAAGCTTTGTATCTATAACCTTCTTTACCAATTAATAAAGCGCAATCCTCTCCTGTAAATTCAACATATAATGTTTCTTCATCATAGAAATCTACTTTTATATTATCAATTTCATAACAAGTATCTTTAAATAACAAGTTTATAGATTCTCTTACTTCATCAATAATGTGTTCTTTATCTTTTTTTACAACAAGTGTTGAGATTTCAGATTGAGATTTATCTTCATTATAAAAATTATCAAAAATTTTGTCTTTAGAGTTGTCTTTTGGAACTTCTTTTAGGATAGGTTCTGCTTTAGTTTCAGTTTCTTTTTTTGCTAATTCATCATTTTTATTTGAATCATTAATTCTTTTAGAAACATCATCAATTTGTATATCTTTTTTTCTAAATGTTTGTGTTGTAGATGTTTTTTCATATTTTTTACAGTTGTTTTTAAAACAAACTTCAATTATTGCAGTCTTTTTCCCAAAGCCAAGAAATCCTTTACTTGGCTGTTGGATTACATTTATTTCTAGATCAGTGATTGAACACTCAAAATCAGCTGCCGCTATTTCATAAACTTCTTCTAAACATTTAGCTTCAAATTTTTTCATTGTAACTTCCTATTGTTTTTCGGCTCTTTTTCTTTCAAACATTTTATTAATATAATACTGTTGAGAAATAGTAAATACGTTATTTACGAACCAATATAAAGTAAGTCCTGCTGGGAACCATAAGAAGAAGAATGTGAAAATAACCGGTAATAATTGGAATATTTTCTTTTGCATTTCATCTTGCATTGTATTTGGTGTAATTTTTTGTTGTAAGAACATTGATGCACCCATTAAAATAGGTAAAACAAAATATGGATCCATTTCAGCTAAATCATGTACCCACCAAATCCATTCAGCACCTTTTAATTCAATTGAGTTTAATAAAACTCGATAGATAGCAAAGAATACAGGAATTTGTAAAACTAATGGTAAACATCCACCCATTGGGTTAGCACCATGTTTCTTATATAATTCCATCATATGCATAGACTGTTTTTGTTTATCATCTTTATATTTAGCTTGAATATCTTTCATTTTTGGTGCTAAATCTTTTAATTTCTGCATAGATACCATACCTTTGTATGATAAAGGATAAAGTACTAATTTAATTAAAATAGTTAAAGCAACAATAGTCCAACCCCAGTTACCAATGTAACTTTGTAAGAATTGTAAAAGTAAAAACATTGGTTTTGCAATAAATGTAAACCAACCATAATCAATAACATGTGTTAATTCTTTATCTAAAGCAGCCAAATCTTTAAAGTTTTTAGGCCCTGCGTATCCTGAGAATGTAATATTATCTTTACCGTGAATAAATGCTTGTGGATTTGAATCTGCATCTGGCATTAATGATATTGCTAAAGTTTTTTCAAAGTTGTAAACTACAGTTGCGTAATATCTATCAAAATTAGAAATGAATTTAATTCCATTTAAGTTTTCAATTTTATCTAGATCACCATCTTCAATAGTAGTTAATGTACCATCAGCTAATTGAGCCATTGCTCCATGAACTGCATACATATCAGCTAAAACATTTGGTCTAAATCCATTTGTAATGAAGAAACTTTTCTTATTTGTTGTAGAAACATTTAAATCATAATGACCGTTTGGATAAATTGTAAACTTTTTAGTTAATACAGTTTCACCTAAATTTTGAGTAATTATTAATTCTTGTTTTGAAGAAGTTGCATTTAATGTACTAGCACTAGAACTTGCTGAAATTTTAAATGCTTTTTCATTTATATTTCTATCTTCAAATCTAACTTCTAAAGGTCTTAATTGATTAGCTTCAAAAAGTTTTATTTTATTTCCATCTTCATCTTTGTACTTAGATTCAAGTAAAGTAACTTGAGCAATTCTACCAAGATTATCAATTTCAATGATATTTCTAGCAGTTGTAATAACAGAAATAATTTCTGATGACGCAATAGCTTTTGAAGATAGTGCTTCAACAGATTTTGACATATCTATTGGATTCCCAGATACATCTGTTGCAACCATGTTAACTTCAGGTGTTGCTTTTTGTTGTGTAGTTTGCTCTTGTTTAGCTTGAGCAGCTTTTGCCTCTTGCTGTGGTTTTAATACTAAAAACTCATAAGCTATGAAAAATACAAAAACGACTACTGTCATTATTAACATTCGTTTTTGCATACCATTATTTTGA
>NYWO01000056.1 GCA_002685075.1 Arcobacter sp. | reverse complement strand
TAACTTAAAAAGAGGTCTAATATGAAAAGAATTCTACTTATTCTAATCGTTGTAATAGTTGTTCCAATAGTTTATTTAATAATTAATAACTACAATAATGTTCCCAAATTAGATGAAGATGTAAAAGAAAAATGGTCTCAAGTTCAAAACCAATATAAAAGAAGAGCTGATTTAATACCAAACTTAGTTTCTACTGTAAAAGCTTATGCTGAACATGAAAAAAGTACTTTTGTAGAAGTTACAGAAGCTAGAAGTAAAGTATCACAAATCAATGTAAATGCAGATACTTTAAATAATCCTGCTGCTATGCAACAATTTTCTCAAGCTCAAGCTAGATTATCTAGTGCTTTATCAAAACTTATGTTAGTTGTTGAAAAATATCCTGATTTAAAAGCAAATGAAAACTTCAAAGCTTTACAATCACAGCTTGAAGGTACTGAAAATAGAATTACAGTTGCTAGAAAAGATTTTATAACTTCTGTTAAAAACTACAATATCGAATTAAGAACAATGCCTGGTAAATTAGTTGCAGCAATCGCACATCCAAGTGCAATTGTTAAAGAAACATTTAAAGCAAGCCAAGCAGAGCAAGAAACTCCAAAAGTATCATTTTAGTATGTATTTAAATGATAAAGAAAAGCAAGAAATATCAAAAGAAATAGAAAATCTAGAGCAACAAAGTTCAGCTGAATTAGTTGCAGTGGTTACTAAAAGAAGTGCAAGTTATAAATATATATCTTCCCTTCTAAGTATTTCTATTCTCGCTTTTTTATCTATTTTACTTATAATTTTTACACAAATATCTTCCTTACTACTTGTTGAAATACAACTATTTACCTTTTTAATTTTGTATTTACTTTTAGAAAAGTTTGACAATATTATTGTGCTAATACTTCCAAAAGCTTATAAATACAATATTGCAAAAGAGTATGCAAATAAACAGTTTTCAAATCTAGGTTTAAATAGAACTAAAACAAATCAAACTTTGATGTTTTTTGTTAGTTTAGATGAGAAGTATGTTGAAATTATTGCAGATGATACAATAAGTTCTAAGATTTCAAATGAATATTTTCAAGAAATAGTTGATACTTTTATAGCTGATGTAAAAAACAATCAATTATCAAATGGATACTTAAAAGCTATTCAATCTTGTAGCCAAAAGTTAATTCAAGAATTCCCTATTCAAGATAATGATGAAAATGAATTAACAAATGATGTTATTGAGTTAGGATAAACAGTGAATATAAAAAAAATATCATTAACTCTTCTTTTAATTTTTAGTTTTTCTTTTGCAGATATTACAACTTCTTTCCCGCAACTTTCAGGTCGTGTAGTTGATACTGCAAATCTTTTAACACAAAGTCAAAAAGAAACACTTACTACTGTACTAAAAAAACAAGAAGAAAAAACATCTAATCAAATAGTAGTAGTAACTTTAAACTCTCTTGATGGTTATGAAATAGCTGAGTACTCATATCAACTTGGCAGATATTGGGGTATAGGACAAAAAGATAAAGATAATGGTATTTTATTAGTGATCTCTTTAAATGATAGAAAACTTCGTATCGAAGTTGGTTATGGTTTAGAAGGTGCTTTAACCGATAAAATATCTTATGAAATTATTGAATATACATTAAAACCTAAGTTTAGACAAAATCAATATTATGAAGGAATTTACAAAGCTGTTAATAAAATAATCTTAGCTATTAAAGGTGAATATATTCAAGACAAAGAAGTAAATAACAACAGTTCTTCAAGTGAACTATTACCAATACTTTTCTTTATGATTATCTTTGTTTCAATGATATTTACAAATATTTCAAAGAAATTACGTTATAAAATGCTTTATAAGACAAGCCAATCTTCATTATTTAGTTCATTTTCTGCTTTCTTTACTTATGCTTTTAGTACAGAGTTTACATCATATAGTTTAGAAATAGCTCTACTTACTTTTGTTGCTATTTTTATTATTACATTTTTAAATATGAAAAAAGTTGATTTCGATAAGATTAGAAGAAACTCTAAGAATATATCTTCAACTTATGGTTCAGGATATAATGGTGGCTTTGGAGGCGGTGGTTTTAGCTCTTCAGGTGGTAGATTTTCAGGCGGCGGTGGCAGCTTTGGTGGAGGAGGAGCTAGTGGTAACTGGTAATAAAGTAATAATATTTGATTTAGATGGAACACTTATAGATTCTTTAGAAGATATTGCAGTATGTATGAATCAAGTTTTAAAAGAGTTAAATTTACCCTATTATGAAATAGAAGAATACAAATATTTTGTAGGTGGGGGAATTAGTATACTTGTTGATAACGCACTAGATAAAGAAATTTCTCAAAAAATAAAAAATGAAGTGACTTTAAGATTTAAAGAAGTATATGATCAAAAACTTCATAAAAAAACTTTACCTTATAAAGGAATTTATGAACTTTTAGATGAGTTAGAAAAACTAGATTTTAAAATAGGAATTTTATCAAATAAACCTCATGAATTTACAGTTCAATATGTAAAAAACCTATTTTCAAAATATAATATTCAAGAAATTCATGGTCAAAAAGAAGAAATTCCTAAAAAACCAGACCCACTAGCTGCAATAAATATAGCTAAAAGACTTGAAACTCCTTGTGAGGAAGTTTATTTTGTAGGTGATACAATGGTAGATATGCAAACTGCAAAAAATGCAAATATGAAAGCTATTGGTGTTTTATGGGGCTTTAGAGATGAAGAAGAGCTTTTAAATAATGGTGCTGATTTTTTAGTAAAACATCCTTTGGATATTTTAAAGATTGTAAACAAAAAATAAAAATATTTTTTGTTTATTTTGAACTTTTAGATAAAAGGGATTTAATCTTTTTAAAAGGTTGCATATGCAACTATTGCATATACAATTAAAGGATTATCATGGCATATGAATTAAAAAATTCTATTGGTTTTAAAATAAACCAAACTGCAAACAAAATAAACAATAAGTTTAATAACATACTTAATGAATATAAAATAGCTCCTGAACAAAGGGCAACACTAGAGATTATAAAGTTTGAAAAAGATGTAAATCAGACAAAAATTGCAAATATTTTAGCAAAAGACAAAACTACAATAAGTAGAACTCTTTCTGCTTTAGAGAAAAAAGGTTTTATTCAAAAAGAAGCAATTGATAAAAGAACAAATCTTATTAAACTAACAACTATGGGTGAAAAGATTTTAGAAAAGAGTCAAAAAAGTGTTCAAGAGTTTAGGAAAGATTTATTCTCTAACTTAGAAAAAGAAGAAGCTCTTAAACTAATAGAACTTCTTGAAAAAATAAATTTAAGTGTAGAAAAATAGATGAAAAAGCCAATAAATCATATATATCTTATTATTTTATTATCGGTTTTATCATCAGTTGCACCTATGGGTGTTGATACTTACTTACCTTCCATTCCTAATATTGCAAAATCTTTTGATGTAAGTATTCACAAAGTTGAGCTTTCTTTATCTATCTTTTTAATTGGTTTTTCAATTGGGCAAGTATTTGGAGGACCACTATCTGATAAATATGGAAGAAAGATGAGTTCTGTATTTGGCCTTTTAGGTTATGCATTATTTAGTTTTGTAATTATCTTTAGTTCTAGTATTTATGAACTATGGGTTTACAGATTTATTGAGGCCTTCTTTGGAGGTATTGTTGTAGTAAATGCAGCTGCTGCTGTTAGAGATAGATTTCATGGAGCTGAAGCTGCAAAAGTTTTCTCACTAATTGGAATGGTAAGAAGTTTAGCTCCTCTTTTAGCTCCTGCTATTGGTGCTTTTATTATTCATTTCTTTGCTTGGGAAGCTGTATTTATATTTTTAACTCTTTATGCGTTAATTGTAGCTTTCTTTGTTTATAGAGATTTAGAAGAGAGTTATACATATAGTAAACAAAATATACTAGAATCGTTTAAATTAGTACTAAGTCATAAAAATGCCCTAAAAGCGATGTTAACTTTAGGTTTTAGTTTTGGTGGTTTTTTTATAATCATTGCAAAGTCATCTTTTATCTATATTGAACATTTTAAAATTTCAACTGATTTTTTTCCATTCTTTTTTGGAATAAATTTTATAGTGCTAATGCTAATGATAAAAGTAAATGTAAATCTACTTAAAAGCTCAAAATCATCAGATCTTGTAAAAGTTGCTCTTTTAGTACAAGTTATTTCAGGACTTATATTTCTTTTAAATTATGAAGATATTAGTATAATTTTAATTGTAATTTTACTAGCTTCTTATATGAGTATGATGGCATTTATTTTTGGAAATTGTATGGCTTTAACTTTAGAACACTTCCCAAAAAATGCAGGAGTTGCTTCTGGAGTTGTTGGAGTTTTACAATTTGGATTAGGAGCAATTATCTCATCAATTGCACTATCATTTCATAGTGTGACATTTTTTCCAATTGCTCTTAGTATTTCTATTATTTCATTTTTAGCATTTTTAATAATGCGTATGTATAAAGAGTAAAAAAGTTAACATCTTATAGATTTACTTTTTAAAGCCTAGCTTTTTAAGTACATCTATAGGTCCTAAGTCATTTTCTTCTGCAACTTTTCTAAACTTGTCTTCTTCTTTGGCATCTAAGCCTATAGCTCTTAGCTTTACTATAAACTCTTCACTTTTAAGGTTTAATGTACTTGCTACTTCTTTAATGGTTTTTTTACCAAGTCCTGTTAGAGGAATATCATGATTTCCTGCTTTTTGTAGATTTTTTTGAAGTAACTTATAAATAAAATTTGGACTTACTCCATTTGTTTTTGCTACAAAAGAGAGTGTTTGTTCTGTTTTAAACTTTATATTATAACTATTTAAAATCTCTTCTACTTTTTCTAAATCATAAGATAATTTTTTTGAAAAACTTTTAATTGATGATAATTCTGCATGAAAATATGGAGCTGTTCCATAATCTTTTTCCCAAGAAGACTTAAAATCATCTCCAAAATTAAGAAAATTAGAAAAAGGAGATATTCCATAAAGTGTTCCAAAAATAAAAAGAACAAATAAAATACTTGCAACCAACATATCTTTAGTAAAAAACACAAACTTTTTTGACTTATTTTTTAAATAACTAGTGATTGGCTTAAAGTTATAATATACATGTAAAGTAGCACCTAGTATAAATATAACCATAAAAGTAGAATGCAGTTGTGCATATTGTTCTTTTGATAAACCTAATAATTCCCAATTTGTCCAATTTGCAATACGTCCATGTGGACTAATAAAAAGAATTATACCTGTGTATGTCATAACTAACATCGATAAAAGCATCGATAATGAAGTGATTTTTTTAAGGCTCATAATAAGCTCCTTGTATGTTAAAATTTTAACATACAAGTATTAACGCAGTATTAATATTTTTAAAATTCTAATTCGAAAAATGTCTCACTAATCTTTTCATATTTTGCTACAGAACATGTAATTTTTGAAGCATTATCATAATCTTTAAACTCTGATAAAAATAGTTTTTTAAGTTTCTCTACATTTGAAGTTCTAAAAACAAAATATCCTAAAATATCTGTACCTCTTGAACCTGCTTTTTCTATTCCAAAACTATCAAACTTCCAATGAACACCTTTTGAAAAGAAAAATACTTCTTTAATTCTTTGTTTTAACTCTTTTCTAGTATTATCATTAAATGCTTTTAAATGAATATAAAATGCTACATTTACATTAAACTCATCTTGAACTAACTTTTTTTGACTTGCTGTTTGTGCTTCTTCTATATTTTCTTGACTCATTATTATCCTTTTTTACTCTGCTTAAATAAATTATTAATATTTTTTAAAAATGAATTTTATCTAAATAATATATAGATATACTTATGTTTACTTTTTACAAAAAAAATTATCGAAAAACTTAAAAAACAAAGGTAATCATATGTCAATTATAAACTTAGAATATACAGATGTATTTGATGATAAGAAAATAAAAAAGTTAACCTTTTCTAAACATCTACTTAATAGTCATTTTAAGGAAGAATCTTTATTTGCTTTATTAGTAGATGGAAAGTCAATGCAACCTGTAATAAACCATAAAGCAGTAATAGTAGCTGATTTATCAAATAAAACCTTAGAAGAGGAAAAGATTTATTTAGTTTATTATGAAAATAAAATGTGGGTAAAGAAATATAGTTTAAAAAGCAAAAGTTTTTATTCAATAAATCCTGATTTCTCTCACTTAGTATATAAGCAAGAAGAAGTTCATATAGTTGCAAAAGTTTTAATCACTTTTACAAATTTATAAATCAAATATTTTTCTATAATTTTCTTCTAGTGAAGTTTTATCTTTATAGTCTATTAAATCACCTATTTGTATATCAATGGTAAGTTCATCTGTTCTATTATTAATAGCATCTTTTAATACTTCATTTGCATTTGTTTTTATATAAACTGGTAAGATTGAAAGTCTATTTTTTAAAGCAATAATCCTAGCACCTTCTTTAAAACTAGAAAGAGCAGTATTCTCTTTGTTTCTAGTACCTTCAGGAAAGATATAAATAGAGTTTTCATCTTTTACAACTTCTTTTATATTTTTAAAAAATGGTGCCATATTTTTAGCTTCTCTATCTAAAAGAATTGAGCCAGCATTTCTTGTAAACATACCAAAGAAAAAAGAGTTGTATAGCTCTTTTTTAGCAATCCAAAAACCTCTTATTTTTGTATCTTTTAGTGCAGTTTCAATAATCAAGGGGTCTACAATACTTCTATGGTTTGAAATAAGTAAGTATTTTCCATCTTGGGGTAGTTTTTCTTTATTTATTACATTTACTTTTAACTTTAATTTCTTAAATAAAGTCTTAGTGTACTCTTCTCTAAGAAGCATTTTTTTGTCTTTATTTTTTTCATTTTTTAGTAAAAATCCAAATTTATTTGTAAGATATGTAGCATAAAATGCCATTGATATTAGTTTTAAGTTCAAAAAGTTTCCTATAAGTTGTCAAATTGTGTTAAAAACGAATTCTAGCTGAATTAATTTACTATTAGCTTCAAAGTGACTTTAATATAAATACCTTCTTGTTATAATCAAAAATGGATATTCAATTAAGATTTTTACAAAAAGCAATCAATGATAAAAACTATGTAAGTTTTACCTACAAAGGTAAAAAATATGAAATGATTAAAGCTTCTAAAATAGAAGAAATGGAATTAAATTTTAAATTAATTAAAAATTTAATTATTTTAAAAAATAAGTATACTTAGTATATAATCCAACTATTATTTTAAAAGGATATATATGAAAAAAATCATTTTAGCTTCAGCTTTAATAATCTCAACAACTTTTGCATTTGATATAAAATCTGCTGCTAGTTCAGTTGGTGGTGCCTTAGGTATTAGTGCCGAAAGTATTGGAAAACAATTAACTGATATAGTAAAAGCAAAAAGTCCAGCAACAGCTGAACAAGCTAAAACTTTATGTACTCAAGCATCTACTTATAAATCATTTGTAGGAATTACTGATGATGGAATGATGGCTAAAGCTATTGATATTTGTGCTCAAAAATCTAGTGAAGGTTTAGAAGGTACTGCTAATGATGCAAAAGATCAAGTAAGTACTGAAGCTGCAAAAGCAGCAACTTCTAACTCATCTTTAATGGATACGGCTACAAAACTATTAGGAAACTAATTCTTTTATCAAACCCTTTTTGGGTTTGATATTCTAAAATAATCTTCTATTTAAAACAAATAAATGTTATGATTCATAAAAACTAAAATTGGTAATAATATGAATACAACAAACTTAATGAACACTACGCTAAAACTTGCGAAATTAGACTCTATCCCTTATGATACAAATATTATTGTTGAGGGTAAAAATATCAAAAAAGTACTTATTGGTATAGATATGGAAACTCCTGAATTACTTTTAGCACAGCAAATGGGTTTTGATTGTGTAGTATCTCATCACCCAAAAGCAGATTCTTGTATAGTTGACTTTGCCAAAGTTATGGATGTACAGATTGATAGAATGGTAAAAGCTGGAGTTCCAATAAACAAGGCTCAAAAAGCACTAAGAAAGAAACAACAAAATGTAGAACTAGGAAGTCATGCTTTTAATTATGATAGAGTTAGCTCAGCTGCAAGATTAATGAAAATGCCCTATTTAAATATCCATATTCCTGCTGATTTTATAACAGAAGAAATAGTTCAATCAAGACTTGATAAAGCTTTTAAAACTAAACCAAAAACTAAACTTCAAGATATTATAGAAGAATTAAACTCATGGGAATATTATATAGGAAAAGTTGCACAACCTGTTATTAGAGTTGGAAGTGCTAGTGATTATGCAGGAAAAATAGAAGTTTTAATGGCGGGAGGAACTAATGGTGGAGTTGATGTATATAAATCATACTTTGAAGCAGGTGTTGGAACTATTATAGCTATGCATGTTCCTGAAGATGTGAAAAAAGCAGTTTCAGAACAAAATATAGGAAATATAATCATTGCACCTCATATGCCTAGTGATAGTATTGGCTTACTTGAAATTGTAAAGGCTTGGAGAAATGAAGGTCTTGAAGTTACTTGCATGAGTGGAATAATTGAATAATTATTCCACACAAATCTAGTCATATATCTGTAAATCTTCTAAATAATTAAATTTTAAAACTTCATAAAACTTTATTATATAAAATAGTAATTTTTTATTGTGATAATCATTAAAAAGTACTATTTTATCGCTTGTTTATTTATCTACTTTGCTCTATAATATATATAAGAAAACCTAATAACAATATGATTACAAAGGTAGAGAATGGAAATACAAACTGTAAAAAAAATGGAAAAAGAAGCAATAAAAAGTAGTGGTGTTGACTTTCTAAGATTAGGATTTGCATTATTCTTTATGGTTGCTGTTTTAACCTATAGTTTTTTAAGTTCAGGTGGCGTTCCAAATAATATGTTCTTAGGGATAGCAGCACTTTTTGGTGCTTATATGGCTATGAATATAGGTGCTAATGATGTTGCCAATAATGTAGGTCCTGCTGTTGGTTCTAAAGCACTTACTATGGGTGGTGCTATTATAATTGCAGCTATTTTTGAAGCAGCTGGTGCTTTAATTGCTGGGGGAGAAGTTGTAAATACAATCAAAAAGGGGATTATTGATATTGATGCATTTGGCACTGATACAGAATCTTTTATTTGGGCAATGATGGCTGCACTTTTATCTGCTGCTTTATGGCTAAATTTTGCAACTATGATTAAAGCTCCTGTATCAACAACTCACTCTATTGTTGGAGGTGTCATGGGTGCAGGTATTGCAGCTGCTGGTTTTTCTATAGTTGCTTGGGGAACAATGGTTAAAATTGCTGCATCGTGGATTATCTCACCTATATTAGGAGGAGTTATAGCTGCTGCATTTTTATATTCTATTAAGCGTTCTATGGTGTATAAAGAAAACAAAATTGAAGCAGCTAAAAAATGGGTACCTATTTTTGTAAGTATCATGTCTTGGGCATTTGTTACATACTTAATACTTAAAGGATTAAAAAAAGTTTGGCCACATATTGTTGATATATTAATATTTCTACCAGATGCTAAAAAACCTTCATTTTTAATTGCAGCGATACTAGGTCTTATAATTGCAATAGCAGTTTATATTTTTGTAAAAGCACTTTTATCTAAAAAAGCTCATAATGTTGAAAATAGTAGAGCTGGTATAAATTCTATGTTTACAGTTCCTCTTATTTTTGCAGCTGCACTTTTATCTTTTGCACACGGTGCAAATGATGTTGCAAATGCAATTGGACCCTTAGCGGCTATTAATGATGCTGTTATGACAGGTGGTATTTCGTCAAATGCAGGTATCCCTTTATGGGTTATGGCAGTTGGTGCTTTAGGTATTGCTCTTGGTCTTGCTTTATATGGTCCAAAGCTAATTAGAACAGTTGGTTCTGAAATAACTGAGTTAGATCAAATGAGAGCTTTTTCTGTTGCGATGGCTGCATCTATTACTGTAATTATTGCATCACAATTAGGACTTCCAGTATCTTCTACACATATTGCAGTTGGTGGTATTTTTGGAGTAGGTTTTTTAAGAGAGTATTTAGATACTACTGAGAAAAAAGATGTAATTGCAATTGGTCAAGAAGTAGTTGAAGATGAGAAAAAAGTTTTAAGAGCATTTCAAGCTCAACTTAAACACTTAGGAAAGAAAAAAAATAAGAAAAAAGATGATTATGAAACAATTGTTGAGCTATATAAAAAAGTAGATGAAGAAGAAGAAAAACTAAGAGAAGCAAAGAAAAATCTAAAAACAGCTCAAAAAGTACAATATGTAAAAAGAAATGCAATTAAAAAAATCGTAGCAGCTTGGATCATTACTGTTCCAGCTGCTGCTGTATTATCTGCAATGGTATACTTTATGATTAGAGGTATTGTTTTATAATGTTAAGAAGATTTTTACTACCTTTCATACTATTAATTCTTGCATATGGATTCTGGGTTAGTTCAGATTTTAAAGAAATTTCAGCAGGTGTTGCTATTTTCTTATTTGGGATGTTATCTTTAGAAGAAGGATTTAAAGCTTTTTCAGGAGGTGGTTTAGAAAAGATCTTACGAAAGTCTACTGATAAACTTTATAAGAGTATTGGATTTGGAGTTCTTGCTACTACTGTGATGCAATCAAGCTCACTTGTTTCAGTTCTAACTATCTCTTTTCTTGGAGCTGGTCTTATAGGACTTGCTCAAGGCATAGGAATAGTTTTTGGAGCAAATATTGGTACAACAACTGGGGCTTGGCTTGTTGCTGGATTTGGTTTAAAAGTAAATATTGCAGCCTATGCAATGCCTATGCTTGTATTTGGTGTAATTTTAATATTTCAAAAATCTAAATCATTAAAAGGGTTTGGATATATTTTAGCAGGACTAGGTTTCTTATTTTTAGGAATTCATTATATGAAAGAAGGATTTGAAGCTTTTAAAAGTACTATAAATTTAACTGCTTTTTCAGTTACTGGATTAAAAGGTCTGTTTATTTTTACAGGTATTGGAATTTTTGCAACAGTTGTAATGCAATCATCTCATGCAACACTTGTTCTTATAATTACTGCTTTATCAGTAGGACAAATATCTTATGAAAATGCACTTGCTCTTGCAATTGGTGCTAATGTAGGTACCACAATTACTGCAATTATTGGTGCAATGAGTTCAAATATCGAAGGGAAAAGACTTGCAGGAGCACATTTAATATTTAATATGGTTACAGGACTAATTGCTATTATCTTTATATATCAAATAATGTTTTCAGTTAATTATATAAGTTCATATGTAGGAATTGCAAATGATGACTATAGTTTAAAACTAGCAGTTTTCCACACAATATTTAATACAATTGGTGTAGTTGTAATGATTCCATTTATTCCAAAACTTGTTATATTTTTAGAATCAACACTTAAATCACCAAAAGAAGATATTGATAAAGATATTGACAATGCAAAATTTTTAAATGATTCCGTTTTAGAGCTACCTTCAACTGCAATGGCAGCTATAAAAAGAGAGACATTTCATTTATATGAAAATGCATTTGAAATAATTGCACATGGAATAAATGTAAAAAGAAGAAATATTCTATCTACTATGCCACTTGATGAAGTTGTTGAAGAAAAGTTTATTAATGTAAAGATTGACATAGATAATTTTTATAATAGAAAAATAAAAGGTATTTATGGAGAGATTATCGACTTCTCTGCTAGAGCACAAACTAATATGACACCTGAAGAAATAGATCAATTATTTAGATTGAAACTTGCAAATAAAGCTATAGTTGAAGCAATAAAAGATACAAAACATCTTCAAAAAAATTTAGTTTTATACTCAAATGATAAAAATGGGCATATTAGAGAAGAGTATAGAAATATGAGAAAAGATTTGGTATCACTACTTAGAAGTATTGATATTATTTCTAATACACAAGAAGAAGAAAAAGTTTTAGTGTTACTTTCAAAAGTAAAACTTCATGCACAAAAATACGACTTTATTTCAAATGGCACTTTGGATAATTTGATTAGAAATGGTCTAATTACAAATAAAATGGCAACTTCACTTATGAATGATAGCTCTTATGCTTTTGATATAAGTAAAAAACTAATCTCTATGGCAGAGATTTTATACAATCGTGAAAATAATGATTTATTAATTGATGATGAAGATGTACACAAAATTTTAAATAAAAAGGACGAATAATGAGTGCTAAAAAATTTATTACTAAAGTTACAGAGTTTTTGGGATTAGAAGTTATGGAAACTACTAAAAAAAAGAAAACATTAAAAAAGATAATCAAAAATTTAGATAATAAAAAAAGGCAAATCAAGAAATCTTTAAATAAAAAGATTAGTAAAAAAAGAAAAAAACTCTTAGAAGAAGAGTATGAAATAGTATCAATTCACCTAAAAAAAGCTAGAAAACTACTTCATAAACTAATCTCAGAAAAATAAACCAATTAAATAAAAAGGATGGAAATGGAAAAAAATACTCAAGAATTAATCGAAATTGATGGAGAAAAAATATCTCTAGAAGAATTAGTAAACTTTTACAAAAGCCAAAAAGAAGAGAAAGCTACGGACAGTAAAGCAAAGAAAAAAAGAGATGATGAAAAAAGATTAAAACCTTACCAAGCTGAGTTAATAAAACTACAAAAGCATTTAGAAGAGACAAATCAAAAAATGATAATACTTTTTGAAGGAAGAGATGCTGCTGGAAAAGGTGGTACTATTAGAAGAGTTACTAGATATATGGATGAAAAGCATTATAGAGTTGTAGCATTAGGGAAACCAACTGAAGAGCAAAGAACTCAATGGTTCTATCAAAAATATATACAACATTTCCCAAGAGCAGGAGAAATAGTACTATTTGATAGATCTTGGTACAACAGAGCTATGGTTGAATCTGTATTTAATTTCTGTACTCAAAAAGAGTATGATGACTTTATGTCAGGTGTTTCAAGCTTTGAAAAAGATCTTACAACACAAGGTATTATTTTTGTAAAACTTTATTATAGTGTTACAAAAGCAGAACAAGCAAGAAGATTTGAGAGAAGAAAAACTGATCCTTTAAGACAATGGAAATTAAGTGAAATTGATATGCAAGCACAAGAAAGATGGGATGACTTTACAAATTCTAAATATCAAATGCTAAAACACACAAATTCACATAATGCACCTTGGACTGTTATACGATCAGATGATAAGCAAAAAGCTAGAATAGAATCATTAAAAGTAATCTTAGGTTCTGTAGATTATGCAAATAGAGATGAAAATCTTGATTATCTTCTTGACCCTGATATTGTGATTTCTGGTGCAAGAGAAATAGAAATAATGGATGCTCAACGAATCAGTTGTGGAAAATTTACGAACTAAGGAGACTCATGAAAAACGAATTAAAAGTTGAAGAAGCTAAGAAAAATGAAGGTAAAACTCAAATTTGGGTAAAAAATGAAAAGCTAGCTTATGAAAAAGAATTAAGAAGATTACAAGTAGAGCTTCTTAAATTCCAAAATCATATAAAAGATGCTGGATTAAAGGTTCTTATGATTTTTGAAGGTAGAGATGCAGCGGGAAAAGGTGGAACAATAAAAAGAATTACTGAGCATTTAAATCCAAGGGGTGCAAGAGTAGTAGCTTTAGAAAAACCATCAATTGAAGAATCAACACAATGGTACTTTCAAAGATATGTAAAACATCTTCCTAGTGCGGGAGAATTAGTATTATTTGATAGGTCTTGGTATAACCGTTCTATGGTTGAACCTGTTATGGGATTTTGTACAGAAAGAGAACACCATAAGTTTTTAAAAGATGCTCCTGCTTTTGAAAAAATGATTGTTGATGAAGGAATCCAAATCTTTAAATTTTACTTCTCAGTTTCAAAAGAAGAACAAAGCAGAAGATTTAAAGAAAGAGAAACAGATCCTTTAAAACAATATAAGTTAAGCCCTGTAGATAAAGAATCTCAAAGATTATGGGATGAATATACACTTGCTAAATTTATGATGTTAAGTGCAACTCATACAGAAGATGCTCCATGGACAATTATTAAAAGTGATGATAAAAAAAGAGCTAGAATAAATTGTATTAAGCATATCTTACAATATGTAGACTATCCAAATAAAATCTCTGATAAAAAAATAACAGTAGATAAAGATATTATAGTTTATGGAAGAGATGAAACTATAAACATGGAAAGTATGTTTAAATTTTCACTTAAATAATATTTAAAATAACATCGTACTTAAATTGATATTTAAGTAGGATGTTCATTGATTTTGAGATTATAAATTTACAAACTAGAAAAGGAGATAGAAATGAATAATAAAAAAAGATTACATATGCATATTACAGTTGATAACTTAGAAGAAAGCATACATTTTTATAATATACAATTTGATGCAAAACCTACTAAAGTAAAAGAAGACTATGCACAATGGTTACTAGAAGATATATCTGTAAACTTTGCAATATCAACAAAAGGTGAAGAAAAAGGCCTTAATCACTTAGGAATTCAATACGAAAGTGACGAAGCATTAAGTAATGCACAAAAAAGTTTTGAAGATGCTGGAATCAAAGGTAAAGAAGAAGTTGGTGCAATATGCTGTTATAAAGAATCAAATAAATACTGGATAAATGACCCAAGTGGTCTAATCTGGGAAAACTATCATTCAATGAATGATGTAGAATTATATGGAGGAAATGAACATAGCCAGTGCTGTACTCCAACATTTAATGATGATAAAAAACCAGCTTTTTCTATAGCAAAACCTAGTGAGGGTTGCTGTTAATAAAATACTAAAGAAATTTGATACAATGCTTTTATTATTACAAAGTAAGGAAAAATATGAAAAAGAAGTTAAATGTACTAGGTGAGCCATTAGAACCATGTAGTGTAAATCCACTTACAGGATATTATCGTGATGGTTGTTGTTTCTCGGGAGAAGATAATGATGGAGTTCATGCTGTTTGTATTTATGCAACTAAAGAGTTTTTAGAATATTCTAAAAAAGCGGGTAATGATCTTTCAACTCCAATACCTGAATATAATTTCCCAGGTGTTAAACCAGGTGAGAGTTGGTGTTTAGGTGGATATAGTTTTATCAAAGCACATCAAGAAGGTAAAGCACCTAAAATATTTATACATTCTACTCATGAACGTATTTTAGAACTCATTGATTTAGAGACATTGAAATCTTACGCTGTTGATTTATAAAACAAGGTATAAATTGAAGTAAATGTAAAAAAATTATTTAAGAATCAATTTATATCTTTAAAGATATACTTATAGATATATAAAAGGATATCAGATGATAACAACTAAAAATAAAAAGATGTTGATTTCAGTACCACAAAACTTAGCAGATGAAGTTACTCAATTTGCAGAAGATTTAAATCAAAATAAAAGTGCTTTAGTTAGTCAAGCATTAGAATTTTATTTTGACCATTTAGATTTACAAATTGCAAAGAAAAGAAGTATGGAAAAAAATGAAACTATAAGTTTAAGCCAAATGAGAAAATTATCTAATGAGTCAGTATAGTTTAGATATTGATAAAAAGGCTTCTAAGGATATTTTATCTTTAGATAAATCTACAAGAAATTTTATTTTAGATGAATTGGAAAGTTTTATCAATAATTTTGATGAAGAATATGAAAAAGAGTTAATCAAAGTAAGTAAAATAAAAGCTTTAAAAGGTGAATTTAAAGGTCTTTATAGATTAAGACTTAGAACATATAGAGTTATTTATGAAAAAATTAATAACAAACTAGTGATTTTGGTTTTAAGAGTTTCTCATAGAAAAGATGTTTATAGATAATTAGTACCGTGTCCCCGGAATTTGAAAGATGATAAAGTATTCATATCTATCCTTTTGTAAAATATACAATAGTTGACAAGTTTAAGTATTTAAACTATAATACTCTTAAAAGTACTATTAAGGATACGATAATGGTAATTAATGCAAATGAAGTAAAAACAAAAGGTGTTTCAATATTTGCAACGCTTCTTGATAAATTTGATGAATTAGTTATAAATGTTAGAGGAAAAAATAAATTTGTTGTTATTGATATTGAAAGATATAAAGAATTAAGAGCAAATGAACTAGATTTAGCATACTTAAAAACGATGCAAGATATTGAAAAAGGTAATTATAAAACGCAAAGTGCCAGAGAGCATATTGAAGAACTAAAAAATGAGTTATAAACTACTAATAAGTGATGAGTATAAAAAGAAACTAAAAAAGTTTTTTAAAAAACATCCAAATATGTTGGATAGGTATTCAAAATGTTTATTTATATTAGAACAAGACCCTTATCACCCAAGCCTAAGAATTCATAAACTAAAAGGACGATTAGCAGAGTTTTATTCAATTTCTATAAATATGGAATATAGAATTATTATTGATTTTATTATTAGAGATGGTGAAATAATCTTAGTTGATATTGGAACACATGATGATGTTTATTAAAGTTTTAGTATTATAATTTAGTATCATGTCCCCAGAATTTAACGTAAGACTTTATAGCTTCTATTATAACTTCACTTCTATTAACAGAAAAAGTTTTTGTAAACTCATCTATCTCATCAAGTAAATACTTTGGAACACGTAATCCAACTTGTTGTTTTCTAAAGATGATAAAGTATTCATATCTATCCTTTTGTTTTACTATATTAAATATAATAGTTTTACATTTGTCAAATAAAAATATTACACTAGTTTAGTTCAGTGAACCCAAACCTTCTAAACCTTGATTTAAATATAAATCTTTATCTATATCATCAAAATCTAATGCAAATTTTCCTGGAATTAGTTTTGCTTTTTTAAACTTTACATGTTCAAAGCCATTTATTTGACATAATTGAATAATTTTCTTGATATTTGTATCATCAGCTTTACACCCAAATATTATTTGTTTTAATTTATTTTTATTATATTTCTTAACACCAGTATGCCCTAATTCTATAAATCTAAACTCTTTCTCGTATTTCCAATACTTTGATTTAGACATGAATACTCTTTTTAATTCTTCACCAGAATCATCTAAATAAGAGATTAAATCATATTTATTTTTTTTAGCATAATCAACTTTTTGACCTTTAGCGCCTTCAAATATCATTTTTTCAAAACCAAACATAAGCCTTTATGATGATCTGAATAATGTGACCACATTAAAATATTCTTATTTTTTCTACTCATAGATAATATGCCCGTATGACTCTTAAACTCTTCTAGTTTACTTTTTATTACTTCTCTAAATTCTTTTTTACTTTGACCCTTTAATAATGTACTTTTAGTCTGAGGATAACTTTCACAAAAATCATCAATATAACTATCAAATTCATCATTATTATAAGAATTTACATCTAAATTACAATCAAAAGGGTCATTAAAACTATTATAAGTTGCAAAGAATAACTCTGAATTTAATATTATTTTATCAGTATATTCTCCGAACTCTCTATATTTATAAATCATTTCATTCCTTTTTAAAATCGTAAATTTTGATAAAGTTCAAGGCCAGAGGAGAAATTGAAGTGGGAGCATACTTCTAGTATGTGACTATTTCAATTTCGACGATAACGCCGAAATTTACCAAAAGTTACGATTTATTTTCTAACCAATGCTTTTCCAGCTAAGTAACCACTTGCCCAAGCAAACTGCAGATTAAATCCACCCCTATTTCCAACAATATCTAAAACCTCACCTGCAAAATATAAGTTCTTACATTTCTTGCTTTCATAAGTTCTATTGTCTACCTCATCTGTTCTTACTCCACCACCACTAGCTTCCGCATGGCCAAAGCCTTGAGTATCTGTGATTTTTAGTTTCCATTGGTTTAATTGATATGAAATAGCTTTGATTTGTTTTGCGTTTACATTTTCAGCTTTTGTATCTTCTGGTATTTTACAGATTTCTAGTAAAACTGGAGCTATTTTATTTGATATCATTCCAGTTAAAATATCTAGTGCTTTTTGCTTTGGTGCTGTTTTAAACAAACTTTGTATTTGATCTGCCAAATCATTTCTATGAAGTTTTGGGAAGAAATTAACTGCTATTTTTACATCTTGGTAGATGCTAAGATTATATGCAGCTACTTGTGAGATATCTAAAATAGCAAAACCTGAAACACCATATTTTGTAAATAATACATCTCCAAATATCTCTTGTTCTAACTGTCCATTTATATATAGTGATACATTACACTCTTTTTTAACTCCTTGCATACGAGAGTGATAGTTTACATCCGTATGAAGTCCAACAAGTGATGGATAAGTGGGATTGAAACTATGTTCAAACTTTGAGGCGAAGTCTAGCCCACTTTCATTTGCATTTAGTTGTGGTGCTGCTCCTAGACCATTTGATATAAGAACTTTATCATACCCTACAAACTCTCTTTGTTCAGTTTTGATTGAAAACTTTTCATTCTCTTTATCTATATCTTTTATTAATGAGTCTAGATACACTTTAACGTCTAAAGAATCAAGTGTTAGTTCAAGTAGTCTTGTAACTGATTTAGCTTCATTTGATAATGGATATACTTTGTTTGTTTCTTTAATATCTAATAATAAGCCAATTGATTTACAAAACTTTTCAAAAGCTTTAAAATCAAATTCTTTTAAAGCATAAGATGTAAAATCAGGGTTTTCTCCTAAATAGTTTTTAGGTGTTACATCACTATTTGAGATATTGCATCTTCCATTTCCACTTGCTAGTATCTTTTTACCAATACCTTTATTTGCATCAAATAAATCAACTTGAATATCTTTGTTTAATCTTTTAGCAGTTATTGCTGCTATTATTCCAGCAGCCCCTGCTCCTATTATTGCTATTTTCAAAACCAACCTTGTTTTAGGATTCTGTATTTTTTAAGATTATACTCAATTTAATCCTAAAACTTGAAACTGTAAATACCAAATTGCTATTGATACAAAATATCCAAGTAAAATTGTCCAAGCATATTTAAAATGAGAACTAAAAGTGTAAATACCTGGAAGTTTTCCCATAACTCCAACACCAGCTGCACTACCAAAAGATATTAAAGAACCACCAATACCAGCTGTCAACGTAACTAGCATCCAATTTGATAAATCCATATCAGGATTTGCTTTTAAAACTGCAGACATAACAGGAACATTATCAATAACTGCAGAAAGGAAACCAATACTTATATTTGATAAAATAGGACCTAAATATTCAGGTTTATAAATTACAGCAGCTAAATCAAGCCACCCTATAAAATATAAAGCCCCAACAGCGGCTAAAATACCAAAGAAGAACATTAAAGTATTATTTTCAATTTTGGACATAGATTCAAAAACATCAAAATAGTCCTTACCAAATTTTTTTGCAAGTCTAAAAGCATGAAGTTTTAAAAGAACTAGACCAAACACCATTCCCCACATAGCAGGAAAATCTAAAACCTGATGAGATAAAACTGCACAAAGAATAGTGAAAACACCTAAATAAATTACACTAACAGCACCTTCTCTCATTTGGGGTTTTTCCTCATTTATAGGATCAAAATCTGGTTTTGTATTTGGAACAACTCTAGAAAGTAAAAAAGCTGTTACTAAATATCCTAAAATTGAAGAAGGAAATAAATATAAGAAATCAACAAAATGCCCTTTTCCAGATGTCCAAGCCATAAGTGTTGTGATATCACCAAAAGGAGACCAAGCTCCACCTGCATTTGCAGCAACTACTATATTTATAGCACCTGGGACTAAAAACTCTTTTTTTGTTTTTTCAATTGTAATTAAAACAGTTGAAAGAATAAGTGCAGTTGTTAAGTTATCAGCAAGAGGTGAGATAAAAAATGCCAAAAATCCTGTTAGCCAAAATAGCTTTCGATAAGAATAGCCTTTTGAAATAAGCTTATATTTTAAAGTATCAAAAACTCCCATATGTATAAGTGATTCAATATATGTCATTGCCACAAAAAGAAAGAAAATTATCTCGGCAATTTCTAAAATAACACTTTCTGCTTCATCATGAACAGCATGAATATTTAAATCATTTATATAATAATAAACCGCTATTAATAAAAAAGAGACTATTCCTACAAAAAGTGCAGGTACTGATTTATCTATTTTATATTTTTCTTCATTAGCAATAAAATAATAAGCAACTACAAATACAAAAAGAACTAGAAACCCTACCCATGTCATTGTTAAATCAATTGCACCTACTTCATTTGCAGATAAAAAACTTGTCATTAAAATCAAAATTAAAAAACTTCGCACTTGATAACCCCTACTTTAGTAGAATATCGCAAGCCAAATAGTTGGCTCATTTTTATTTGTGTATTTTACCCTATGTTTTGTAAAAGCAGGAATATTTATATAATCTCCCTCATTTAAAACTAGCTCATTATTTTCATATTCTAAAATTGCATTGCCTTTTAGTATTAAAACAAATTCATTTTCTTTTTGCTCATACCAAAAATTAATTGGTGAACTTTGTCCATTTGAAACAATCTTTTCTATTTTTATATTATCATTTTTAAATAATTGGAAAAACTGTTCTTTGCTTTTATCTATTATAATATTTTCAAATACATTTTTTTTCATAATTTCTAACCTTTTATTCTCTTAAAGTATAGCTTTTTTATACAAAATTTTTAATTATAAATCCATAGTAATTTAATCAACTATTAATATTTTGAAATAATTATGACAAATTCTAAAATTCTTTGTTTTTTAATCATAATTAATTTATAAAATTTTTAAAGTATCTACAGATGCCTTAAAATAAGACTTTATAGTGTTTTATAAAATAATTTTTTTTCTCTTTTATTAATATAAATTAATAAATACAAGTATTTTAATAGGCTTTATTTAATTAAATATGATTAAATCACTTGACATTAAAATAAAAAAATTCTATAATTTCACCATAAATAAAAACAAAAAAGGATTTACAAAATGCAAAACGAAACAATTGCAGTTCACGGAGGCTATAATAAAAAAGAAGGTTATGGTTCAATGTCTGTGCCAATTGCTCAAACTACTGCATATGCCTTTAGAGATGCTGAACATGCTGCGAACTTATTCGCTTTAAAAGAATTAGGACCAATTTACACAAGATTAAATAATCCTACAACAGATGTATTAGAGCAAAGATTTGCTGCACTTGAAGGTGGAGCTGCTGCTTTATGTGTTTCAAGTGGACAAACTGCAATCTTTTATGCAATTGCAAATGTTGCAAGTGCTGGTGATAATATTTTAATCTCTGACAAATTATACGGTGGTGCGGTTACATTGTTAACTCATACTATTAAAAGATTTGGTATTGAAGCAAAAGTCTTTAAATGTGAAGATGCTTCAAATTTAGAAGAACAAATTGATGATAAAACAAAAGCAATTTTCTTTGAATCATTATCAAACCCACAAATTGCAGTAGCAGATGTAGAAAAGATTGTTGAAGTAGGACAAAAACATGGTGTTTTAACAATTTGTGATAATACAGTTGCAACTGCAGCTTTATTTAACCCAATTAAATGGGGTGTTGATGTTGTAGTTCATTCAACTTCAAAATATACAAATGGTCAAGGTACAGTTATTGGTGGAATTATTGTTGAAAGAGATGGCTTGAGCGAATTTTTTAAAGCAAATGAAAACAGATATTCAGAGTTTACAACTCCTGATGCTTCTTATCATGGCTTAGTTTATACAGATGTTCCTCTTCCAAACTTTTGTTTAAGAGCTAGATTATCATTAGCAAGAGATATTGGTGCTGTTCAAACTCCATTAAACTCATGGTTACTAATTCAAACATTAGAAACATTAGCTTTAAGAGTTGATAAACATTCTGATAATGCTTTAGAAATTGCAGAGTTTTTAGAAGCACATCCAAAAGTAAAAGCGGTTAATTATCCAGGTTTAAAAACTGATACATTTTATGACAAAGCTCAAAAATATTTTAAAGGTGGAAAAGCATCTGGATTAATTTCTTTTGATGTTGAATCTTATGAAGAAGCAAAAAGAGTAATTGATAGTGCAAAACTATTTAGTGTTGTTGTAAATATTGGAGACAGTAAATCACTTATTGTTCATCCTGCATCTACAACTCACTCTCAATTAACAGAAGAAGAGTTAACAAAAGTTGGTGTTAAACCAGTTACGATTAGACTTTCAATTGGTTTAGAAAACACTGAAGATTTAAAAGCTGATTTAGAGTCAGCTTTAAATTAGGGATTTGAGAGAATGCCATTAATTTCAACAAAAGGTGTATATGGTTTAACCGCCATGTACGAACTTAGCAAACATGATAAAAAAACTCCAATGCAAATTAAGGAGATATCATCAAATGCTAATATTCCTCAAAATTACTTAGAACAACTATTAAGTAAGTTAAGACGAGCTGAACTTGTAAAAAGTATTAGAGGAGCAAAAGGTGGTTATATCTTAGCCCATGCGCCAGAAGATATAAAAGTATTAGATATTTTAGTTGCGCTTGAAGGTGATATAAATGTAGTTGATGCAAAAACATCAAACCCTATATTAAATATCTTTTTTGATGAATCAAAACAAAATATGAAAAAATTATTTGATATGAACTTAGCAAAGCTAGATGATTATCAAGATAAATATAACGAATTTTTACATTACAGTATATAAAGGAAAATAAAATGAAATATGCAAATAACATAACAGAATTAATAGGTAATACACCTCTAGTAAAATTACAAGGTGCAAGTGAGCAAAGTGGAGCAACTGTTTTAGGAAAGTGTGAATTTATGAATCCATCACATTCTGTAAAAGATAGAATTGGAACAAATATGATTAACTCTGCTTTAGAGCAAGGTTTAATTAATAAAGATACAACAGTAATCGAGCCAACATCTGGAAATACAGGTATTGCACTAGCTGGTGTTTGTGCTGCTTTAGGAATTAAATTAATTCTTACTATGCCTTCATCTATGAGTATTGAAAGAAGAAGATTATTAAAAGCTTTAGGTGCTGATTTAGTACTTACTGAGCCTGAAAAAGGAATGAAAGGTGCTATTGATAAAGCTGTTGAATTAAGTGAAAAAACAGAAAATTCATTTATTCCTCAACAATTTGGAAATGCAGCTAATCCTGAAATTCACAGACTTACAACTGCTAAAGAAGTTATAGCTGATACAGATGGGAAAATTGATATTTTCATTGCTGCAATTGGAACAGGTGGAACAATTACAGGTGTTGGTGAAGTATTAAAAGCAAATAATCCAAATGTTCAAATTATTGCAGTTGAACCTGAAGCATCACCTGTATTAAGTGGTGGTAAACCAGGTCCTCATAAAATTCAAGGTATTGGTGCAGGATTTGTTCCTGATGTATTAAATACTGAAGTTTATGATGAAGTTATCCAAGTATCAAATGAAGATGCAATAGCTAGTTCTAGAGCTTTAGCTAAAAAAGAAGGTTTATTAATTGGTATTTCTGCTGGTGCAAATGCACATATTGCAAAACAAGTTGCATTAAGACCTGAAAATAAAGGTAAAACAATTGTAACTATTTTATGTGATACTGGTGAAAGATATTTAAGTTCAGGGTTATATGATTATGACGAAGAGTAAAAACTCTTCGCTCTCGTATAACAAATAAATATGAGAGGAAATTAGAATGCAGGAAAAAGCTTATAGATCAGTTGTTAAGACCATATCATGGCGAACAATTGGAACTCTAGATACAATAATCATCTCATATTTTATTACTGGTAATTTAGCAATGGCAGCATCAATTGGTTCAATAGAACTTTTCACAAAAATGGCTTTATACTATTTTCACGAGAGAGCATGGAACAAAATTGATTTAGGTAGAGTAAAACCAACAGCAAATGATTATCAAATATAAGGTGAATTATGAGTAAAGAAATAGCAGAAAAGTTAAACGAAGAATTAAAAAATAAATCTACAAATGAAGTAATAGAATATTTTTTAAAACATTATAAATATTCTTCAGCATTAAGTTCAAGTTTAGCAGCAGAAGACCAAGTCTTGACAGATGTCATTTTAAAAATAAATAAAGACGCTAAAATTTTCACTTTAGATACAGGAAGACTTCATCCAGAAACTTATGATGTAATGGATGCAACGAACCTAAAATATAACATCAAAATGGATGTATATTTTCCAAATGAGAATGATGTTCAAGAACTTTATAAAACACAAGGTGTAAATGGTCAATATGAAAGTATTGAAAAAAGAAAAACATGTTGTGGGATTAGAAAAATTGAACCTCTAAAAAGAGCTTTAAAAGGTCTAGATATTTGGTTTACAGGTGTTAGAGCATCTCAAAGTATAACAAGAACTGATATGAAACTTGTTGAATACGATGAAGGTTTTAAACTAATAAAAGTAAATGCTTTAATAAACTGGAACGAAGATGATGTGTGGGATTATATAAAAGAAAATAAAGTTCCATATAATAAACTTCACGACAAGGGCTTCCCAAGTATTGGATGTGCACCCTGTACACGGCCAGTTAAAGCTGGCGAAGATATTAGAGCAGGACGATGGTGGTGGGAAAACCCAGAACATAAAGAATGTGGACTACACAAAAAATAAACCTAGTTTAAGTAAAATTCAAAAAAGATGAATTCAAACTTTAAATTTGAGTGATTCGTAAATTAATGGAGAAGAATAGAGATGGAAATAAGTCAAGAACGATTAACGCATTTAAAACAGCTAGAAGCTGAATCAATGCACATAATGAAAGAAGTAGTAGCAGAGTTTCAAAACCCTGGTATGCTTTATAGTGTAGGGAAAGATAGCTCTGTAATGTTACATATTTTACAAAAAGCCTTTTATCCAGCACCACCACCATTACCTTTAATGCATGTAGATACTAAATGGAAATTTAAAGAAATGATTGAATTTAGAGATAGACGTGCAAAAGAAGTAGGAATGGAACTTATTACATATTCAAATCCTAAAGGAATTGAAATGAATATCTCTCCTTTTGAACATGGATCTTCAGTGCATACAGATGTAATGAAAACAGAAGGTTTAAAAAATGCTTTAAATATCCAAAAGTTTGATGCAGTATTTGGAGGAGCAAGACGTGATGAAGAAAAGTCACGAGCTAAAGAGAGAATTTATTCATTCAGAGATAAAAACCATAGATGGGATCCAAAAAACCAAAGACCAGAACTTTGGAATATTTATAATGGACGACATACAAAAGGTGAATCAATTAGAGTATTCCCAATATCTAACTGGACAGAACTTGATATTTGGCAATATATTTATTTAGAAAATATTGATATTCCAGATTTATACTTCTCAAAAGAGAGAGAAGTAGTTGAGTATATGGGTACAAAAATCATGGTAGATGATGATAGAATGCCAGAAGAATTACGAAAAACTGCAAAAAAAGAAATGGTTAGATTTAGAGCACTTGGATGTTATCCACTAACAGGTGCAGTTGAGAGTGAAGCTACAACATTACCTGAAATTATTCAAGAAATGCTTGTATGTACTACAAGTGAAAGACAAGGTAGGTTAATTGACTCTGATAGTGATGCGTCAATGGAGAAAAAGAAACAAGAAGGGTATTTTTAAGATGGCACATCAATCAGATTTAATAGAAAAAGATATAGAAGCATATTTAAAAGAACATGAGAATAAAGAAATTTGTAGATTTATTACATGTGGTTCAGTGGATGATGGTAAATCAACTTTAATTGGTAGATTACTTTATGATTCAAAAATGATTTTTGAAGATCAATTAGCAGCAATAGAAAAAGATTCTAAAAAGTCTGGAACTACTGGTGATAAAATAGATTTAGCACTTTTAGTTGATGGTTTAGCATCTGAGAGAGAACAAGGTATTACTATTGATGTAGCTTATAGATTCTTCTCAACTGAAAGAAGAAAGTTTATTATTGCAGATACTCCAGGTCATGAACAATATACAAGAAATATGGCAACTGGTGCTAGTACTGCTGATATTGCAATTATATTAATAGATGCAAGACAAGGTATTTTAACTCAAACTAAAAGACACTCTTATATTGCTTCACTATTAGGAATTAAAAACCTTGTAGTTGCTATTAATAAAATGGATTTAGTTGATTTTAGCCAAGATGTATTTGAAAGTATTAAAAAAGATTATAAAGAAATTATTCCAAATCTTCCACATAATGAAGATTTAAATATTGAATTTATTCCTATATCTGCTTTAGATGGAGATAATATTTTAACTAATACTCCAAAAGCACCATGGTATGATGGTCTTCCTTTAATGGAATTACTTGATACTATTTCAATACATGAAAAAGAGAATACTTCATTTAGATTACCTGTCCAATACGTAGTTCGTCCTCACTTAAACTTTAGAGGATTCTCTGGAACAATTGCCAGTGGAAGCGTTAGTGTTGGTGATGAGATTACTGTATTACCTTCAGGAAAAACATCTAAAGTAAAATCAATTGTATCAAATGATATTAAAGATTTAAGACCAATTGGAAAAGATGAAACAGTAGAAACGATTCCTAAAGCTTTTGCTCCAATGGCAACAACTATTACACTTGAAGATGAGATTGATATCTCACGTGGAGATATGATTGTTAAATCAACTGATATTCCAAAAGTATCAAATCATTTAACTGCAATGGTAGTATGGATGGATGAAACACCATTAACTTTAAATCAAAATTATGTGATTAAAAGAGCGACTTCAGTACTTAATGGTGCATTTAATGAGATTCAATTTAAAAAGAATATTAATACATTTGAAGAAATTGATGCTCAAAACTTAGAATTAAATGATATTGCACAAGTTACAGTTTCATTAGATAGAGAAATAGCAGTAGATCCATATCATGAAAATAGATATACAGGAAGTTTTATCATCATTGATAAATACACTAACTCAACTGTTGGTGCTGGTATGATTGTAGGTTCAAGTAAAGGTTCTGCTCAATTAGATCTTGATAAAAAAGTTTATACTCAAGCTGAAATTGAATTAAATGCATTTATTAGAAAAAATTATCCTCAATGGAATTGTAAGGCGATATAATGTCAAATAATTTAGCTTTAAATATAGAACATATCAAAAAAGAAAAGGATGGATTAGATGTCTTAAGCGACATCTACATCTATGCAGTTCTAGGTGAAAAACCCTCTTCTAAAGATTTAATTAGATTTCAATGGTATGGAATTTATCAGCAAGAAGATAATACAAATTATTTTAGAATTGTAGTTCCTCTTCCTCTTGGACAATTAAATGTTGAGCAATTAAAAACTTTAGCATCAATTTCAAAAGAGTATGCTAGAAATTCATTAGATATAAAAACTGGCCAAAAAATTGAATTTAAATGGTTAAAAATGCATGATTTACCTCATGTTTTTAATCTTTTACATAATGTAAATTTAAATACTGTTTTTGAAGCAGGACATACTGTAAGAAGTATTATCACATGTCCAATTAATAGTGTTGATTGTAAACAGTTAATTGATACAAGTAAAATAGCAAATAATATAAATGACGCTTTTATTGGTAACAAAAAGTTTTCAAATTTGCCTAATAAATTACAAATGTCTATTAGTGGTTGTAAAGAAGGCTGTAACTTAGATGAAACTCCTGATATTAGTTTTGAAGCAAATAGTTACAAAGCAAATAAAGTATTATTTTCAGTAAAAATCACTGGTCAACATATAGGATTTATAACACCTTCTCAAATTCTTCAAACGGCAAAAGCAATTGCAAATATTTTTAAAGATTATGGAAATAGAACTGACATTAATAAAAGTAGTTTTTCTTCACTTATCGATACTTGGGGAATAAATGAATTTAATAATATTTTAGATTCATCAATTAATTTTTCTATAAAAAAGATTGATATCGGAATTGACTCCACAGCTACAAAAGGTGAACACTTTGGAATAAATAATAGTGCTATTGAAGGTCAAAGTTATATTGGATGTAAAGTTAATTCATTAAACTTTAGCTCATCAGATATTATTAATCTTGCAACTACACTTGAAAAACATGATGCTTCAAAATTAAAGCTTACAAATAGTGGTCATATAATTATATTAGATGCACCAACAACTAAAGCAAGTGCTTTAGCAAACGAGTTACAAAAAGAGAACTTTAATCCTTTTATATAAGTAGAACAATGAATAACAAAATTTTCAAACCATTTTTAAATGAAAATACAGATACTCTTAATTTTATACGATATAACACTATTGGAAAAAATAAAAAAGAGTATTTTGACTATACTGCAACAGGTCTAGCCTTTAGACAAATAGAAAATAGAATACATGACGTCTTAGAAACTTATGCAAATACTCATTCAAAAGAATCATCAAATGCAGATACAACAAGTAATTACTATGAAATGGCTAGATTAAACTTAGCAAAAAATCTAGAAATTACAGATGAGTTTGCAATACTTCCAAATGGCTGTGGTACAACTGCTGCTATTAAAAATTTTCAAGAGCTTATGGGTCTTTATATTCCCCCAGCAACTAAAAAACGATATAACATTAATGTTGATAAGTCAAAACTACCTTTAGTAATTGTTGGACCTTATGAACATCATTCCAATGAAGTTTCATTTAGAGAAGCACTTTGTGAAATTCAAAGAATAAATTTATGTGAATGTGGATTAATAGATTTAGAACATTTAAAACAAGTTCTTGAAGATAATAAAAACAGAGAAATTATAGCATCATTTTGTGTAGCTTCAAATGTTACAGGAATTATCACAAAATATGAAGAGATATCAAAAATATTACGTAAATACAATGCTACAATTTGCTTCGATGCAGCAGCTTCATCACCATATATGAATATTCCTTCACATTTATATGATGCAATGTTTATGTCTCCACATAAGCTTCTTGGCGGTCCTGGTTCTTGTGGTTTATTAGTTATAAGAAAATCATTAATAGATACAACAATCGCTCCTTCTTTTGCAGGTGGGGGAACAGTTAAATATGTAAATAAGCAAAAACAAGTTTATCAAAAAGATATACAAGTAAGAGAAGACGCTGGTACTCCTGGGATCTTGCAATTAATTAGAGCAAGTTTAGCTTATCAACTCAGAAATGAAATTGGTTTTGATTTTATAAAGACAAGAAAAAATACTTTAAAAAAATTGTTAATCAATGGTCTTACAGATATTCCAAATTGTGAAATTTATGGGAATAAGAAAGAAGATAATATTGGAATAGTTTCATTTAATATTCAAAACCATGACCCTTATGAATTGTGTTCAAAGCTTTCATCTACAAAAGGTTTCCAAACAAGAGCAGGATGTTCATGTGCTGGACCTTATGGTCATGATTTACTAGGAATTGATGATTTAGAAAATGAAGAAAATCCAGGATGGATTAGAATTTCTATTCATTTTTCTCAAAGTGAAGATGAAATAAAAGACTTAATTAAATCAATTAAAAAAATTGTTAACTAATCTTAACTTTGTGTTTAATATTCATTAATCATTGAAGTATATAATTTCTTTATGAATTTCATAATATTTACATCAGTATTTATTTTATTTTCCTCCAATTTAATAAATATTAAAAAATAAAACTGATTAATAACTTTGATTTCAAACCAAGAAGTAAAAAGTATCTTAGCACTTAATATATACAATACGTTTTATGGCCTCCTACTATAAGCCAAAGCTAGATATAAGCCAATCATCCTAATTGGATTTACTTTCTTCTTTCCTTTTCTATAGAGATAATTTTCATTTTATTTAATATTATAATTTTTTATGAAAGTTATCTCTATTATTTTAGTCTTTATCGACTCTTTTTAAATTAGTAAATACTTTAGCACCAAAAGTATTTATAACTAATCCTAGAATAATTACCAAAGAAGCTAATATTTTATAAAATCCAACTTCTTCATTAAAAAATAAATATGAACCTAATAGACCAAATATTGGTATTAGTAAACTAAGTGGAGATATCTGAGATACCTTGTATTTATTTAACAATATATTCCAAATGTAATAACCAAATAACGTTGTTGGATATACTTGAAAAAGTATTGAAATAATTGCATTAGAATCAATATTACTAAGAAAATTTATAAAGACAACATCTCCATTTGTTATATATGATAATAAAAGAAGAGGTATAGGTGGAAAAAGTGTTGAATAAACTAGAAATGAAAATACATCTTTAGTCTTTGCTTTTTTTACTATTATTTGCAAAAAGGCAAAAGATACTGAAGATAAAATTACAAACATCATTCCTAATACTGTAACTGTTCCATCATCAAGTAAAAATATCAAGAAAATTCCAATCAATGCAACAATAAATGCAATTTTATTATGAATATAGATTTTTTCATTTAAAATTATATAAGATAATAATACAGTTAAAAATACTCCTAACTGTAAAACGATAGAAGCAACACCTGCTGAGACACCAAAGTACATTCCTAAATATAGTACGCCCCAAAGTCCAACTCCAAATAATAAACCATAAGAAACAATATATTTAAATTCTACATCAGGTTTTTTAATAAAAAAAACTAATGGAAAACAACAAAGAAAAAACCTAAGTGCTGCTAACATAAATGGATCTAAAGAAGATAATCCTAATTTTATAAATGAAAAATTAATACCCCAAATAAATGTTATAAATAATGCAATACTTAAATCTCTTTTTGTCATTTTTAATCCTTTTGTAGAATAATAACCAATAAAAAAGTTTATAACTTTATAATTAATGCTTAATTTATTATCATTTAGTGCTAATTATTTACTCTATTATTGTTATAGTATGCAAAAACTCATATGGATTAGAAAATGCATAAGAAAGAAACATCATTAAAACACTGTAAAATAGCCAATGAGATGGTAAATTATATAAATACTTACATCGATACAGATATAAATATATCTGCAATGGCAATTGAATTTAAAGTAAGTAAGTTTCACTTTCATAGAATTTTTAAAGAACAAATGGGTGAAAATATATATGAAACAATTAAATCAATTAGATTACAAAAAGCATCCAATTTATTAATTACTAATCAAGGTTCAACTATTAGTAAAATTGCATCGATGTGTGGATATAGCTCTCAAACATCATTTCTACGAGCTTTTAAACAAAGGTTTAATCAAACACCAAAGCAATGGAGAAAAGGTGGATATAAAGAATTCTCTGACAAAATAATAAACTCTAATTCTTCATTAAGTCTTATTAAAAAAGACTTTTCTCTAATAGAAGCACAAATTGTTAAAATAGAAAAAAAAGTAGCTTATTATATTAGAGAAAAAGGTTTAGGAACACATGCTAGACAAACATGGCAAAAGTTAAAAGCTTGGGTTTATACAAATAATATCATAAACTATTCTCAAGTTGGTATTTACCATGATAATCCTATTATTACAAAAGCTGAAGATTGTCATTATGTGGCTGCAATTATGGTAGATAAAGCAGATATTGTTGAAAATAGTAATTTACCATTTTTTAATTTGTATGATGGTTTATGTGCAAAGTTTCCTTTTGAAGGTAAGTATGAGGATATTTTAAAGTTCATTCAATGGGTATATCACTATTGGTTACCAAATAGTGGTTATGAAGCTACTACCATTCCCTCATACATAAAGTTTGAGAAGAATGATTTCTTTGATAATAGTTCACAGTTTAAAGCAAATTATTATTTGCCTATTAGATTTTCATAATTTATAATAAGTCTAATTACTAATAAATATAAAGCTAGTAAATACTGTGATAAATTCAATTGTAATTACTATTATATAATCTTTAATATTTTCCATTTTTTCTCCTTTTTATAGGAGAAAAAATTCTCCTATTATTTTTTTATATTTATTAAATTTTGTCTAATCCTAAATACCTTCATATCGGACATATAAACCCTTTTGTCTAAAAATTTTGTAAAAAAAAAGGATGAGCTAAAAAGCTCATCCTTTTATAAAAATAGATAAATCTAATTTTATTCAGCGAATTTTGCTTTCTTTGCTGTTCTTTTTCTAGCTGTTGGGTCAAGCTCTCTTTTTCTAACTCTAATAGAAACAGGAGTTACTTCAACAAGCTCATCTTCTTCAATCCACTCTAATGCATTTTCTAAAGACATAACTCTTGGTGGAACTAACTTAATGGCTTCATCTGCACCAGAAGATCTAACATTCGATTGTTGCTTAGCTTTAATAGGATTGATATCTAAGTCATTTGCTTTTGCATGTTGACCAACAACCATTCCGTTATAAACTTTATCTTGAGGTTTAATGTACATAATCCCTCTATCTTGTAAGTTGAAGATTGAATAACCAACAGCTTCACCATTTTCCATAGAAACTAATGCTCCATATTTTCTAGACTCAACAACACCTGAGTGAGGTCTAAATTCTAAGAATGAGTGATTCATAACACCCTCACCTTTAGTTTCAGTTAAGAACTCAGTTCTAATACCGATTAATCCTCTTGCTGGAATTTCAAACTCTAACCTTGTATAACCAGAACCCATTGGTACCATGTTTGTCATATTAGCTTTTCTTTTTCCTAACTTCTCAATAATTGCTCCAGAGAACTCATCAGGTGTATCAATTACTAAATGCTCAAATGGCTCTAATGTTACACCATTTTCTTCTTTAGTAATTACTTCTGGTCTACCAATAGAGAACTCAAAACCTTCTCTTCTCATGTTTTCAGCAAGGATACAAATTTGTAATTCACCTCTACCGTTAACTTTGAATTTACCTTCACCAATTTGCTCATAATTCATAGCAATATTAGTATTCATTTCAGCAACTAGTCTTTCATCAATTTTGTTAGAAGTTACATATTTACCTTCAGTTCCTGCTAATGGAGAATCATTTACTGCAAAAGTAACAGATAATGTAGGCTCTTCAATATGCATTGGATCTAATGGCATTGGGTTAGTAGGATCACAAAGTGAATCACCAACATCAATTGTTTCAAAACCAGCAACAGCAACAATATCACCAGTACCAGCAGTTTGGATATCAAATCTATCAACACCTTTGAATCCAATAAGTTTAGTAACTCTACCTTTGATTCTTTCACCATCAGCTTTAACTAAAGTTACTGTTTCGCCCATAGAAATAGTACCGTTGAAGATTCTAGCAATACCAATTTTTCCAATGAAGTTGTCATAGTCAAGTGTAAATACTTGTAATTGAAGACCATTTTCATCAGAACCTTTTGGCTTTGGAACTTCATTTAAAATAGTTGTAAATAATGGGATTAAATTTTCATTAGGCTCTTCTAGGTCAAGTTTTGCATAACCATCTCTTGCTGCTGCATAAACAACTGGGAATTCTAATTGTTCTTCTGTTGCACCCATTTGGTCAAACAGGTCAAATACTTCATCAACAACTCTATCTGCATCAGCACCTGGCTTATCAATTTTGTTAATAACAACAATTGGTCTATGACCTAATTGTAATGCTTTTTTAACAACGAATTTAGTTTGAGGCATAGTACCTTCTTGAGCATCAACTAGTAATAATACTGAGTCAACCATCTTAAGAACTCTCTCAACTTCTCCACCAAAGTCAGCATGGCCTGGAGTGTCAATAATGTTAATTCTTACACCTTCATAATCAATAGCAGTATTCTTAGAAAGAATTGTAATTCCTCTTTCTTTTTCAATATCATTACTATCCATAACTCTTTCATCTACTTCTTGGTGCGAAGAAAAAGTTCCTGATTGTTTTAATAATTCATCAACAAGTGTTGTTTTACCATGGTCAACGTGCGCAATAACTGCAATATTTCTAATGTCTCTCATTTATTCTCTTTATAATAATTTTAAAGGAAGTTTTAAGTTTAGCTAAAATTTTCCTGATATGTTTTCGCGATTATACTAAAAACTTGCTTAAACTATAGATACATTGTCTTAACAATTACAAATTGATGACATATACACTTTTTATCTTCCCAGTCTTTGGTACAATACTCAAATTTATTTTTAGTATATAAAGGTTATATATGAATTATCAAGAAGTTTTAGAAGAGATTAAAGAAGAAATTAAACCTCACCTAAAAAAAGGTGAAGTTGCAAACTATATTCCAGCTTTACAAAAAGTAAAGAAAAATGATTTTGCTATGAGTATTATTGATGTAGATTTAAATGAATATCATATAGGCTCACACAAAAAACCTTTTTCTATTCAAAGTATTTCAAAAGTATTTACCTTTGCTTTAGCCTTACAAAATTATAGTAAAGAGTTATATAAAAGAGTAGGACATGAACCATCAGGTGATCCTTTTAACTCTTTAGTTCAATTAGAGTATGAAAATGGTGTTCCTAGAAACCCTTTCATAAATGCAGGAGCAATAGTAACAACAGATTCTTTAATATCTTTATATAAAGAGAATACATTTGATTATATACTTCATTTTATACAAGATGCAACAAATGACCATAGCATTACATATAATAAAGAAGTATTTAAATCAGAACTAAAACATGGACATAGAAATCTAGCACTTATTAATATGATGAAGAGTTTTAAAAATATAAAAAACTTTACAGATAGTGTAATGCAAACATATTTTAAACAATGTTCTATTGATATGAGTACAACTCAACTAGCAAAATCTATGCTATTTCTAGCAAACCATGGAGTAAATCCTATAACAAATGAACAGCTTATAAATGAAAGCAAAGCAAAAAGAATAAACTCTTTAATGTTAACATGTGGACATTATGATGCTTCAGGTGATTTTGCCTACAGAGTTGGTCTTCCTGGTAAAAGTGGTGTTGGAGGAGGAATTGTAGCTATTGTTCCTAAGAAAATGGCTATTTGTGTTTATTCTCCAAGATTAAATAAATTTGGAAACTCGTATGCTGGAACAAAAGCATTAGAACTTTTTACAGATAAGACAGGTTTATCCATCTTTTAAAAAGGCTGTAGTATAATCTCATCATCAAAAATCACAAAGGTTTATATATGACAGCACTGCAATTAGCAGATATTATTGGTGTAATTTGTTTTGCCCTATCGGGGTTTTTAATTGCAGTACATTATAAACTAGATATTTTAGGTGTTTTTATATCAGCATTTTTAACTGCACTTGGTGGAGGAATGACAAGAGATGTACTAGCAAATAAAACACCATATGTATTTACCGATGTATTACCGGTAACCTTAGTGGTAGCCACTGTTTTAATTTCACTTGTATTAAAACTTCATAAAATAGATGATTTAGAAGGTAAAACTGCTTTCATTGTATCTGATGCTATAGGGCTTGTATCCTTTGCTATTACGGGTTCATTGGTTGCTATTGAAAATGATTTTAATTTTCTTGGGGTATTGATTTTAGCCTT
>NYWO01000055.1 GCA_002685075.1 Arcobacter sp. | reverse complement strand
GCTTTTTTGTTCTATCATATTTCATCTAAACTACTCTTTTAAAAATTTTCGCTATTATATCATAAATTAATGATTGGAGATGTTGATGGATAAAGAGCCAATGACAAATGTAGGATACAAAAAAATTACAGGTGAATTAGATTTTTTAAAAACTAGTGAAAGACCTGAAACTGTAATTGCTTTAGATGAAGCAAGACAGTTAGGAGATTTAAAAGAAAATGCTGAATACCATGCTGCAAAAGAAAAGTTAGCAATAATCGATTCTCAAATTGCAGAGCTTGGAGCAGTTATTTCAAAAGCTGTAATTATTGATCCATCAACACTTCCACACTCAAGAGTAAGTTTTGGATCAACTATAGAAATAGTTGATATACATAGTGATGAAGAATTTTCATACGCAATAGTGGGTGGAGTTGAATCAAATGCGGATAAGGGATTAATCTCTTTTAATTCGCCACTTGCAAAACAACTTCTTGGAAAAGAAGAGGGTGATGAAATAAAAGCAAACCTTCCTGGAGGAGTTAAAACTTTTGAAATTTTATCTGTTTCGTATAAGGAGTTATCTTTATAATGAATGTAGCGATTATTGGAGCTAGTGGATATACTGGCTTAGAATTAATAAAATTACTATTAACTCATCAAAAATTTAATATTACATATATTGCAAACTCAACAGGAGAACAAAATGTTCAGGATTTACATCCAAGTTTAAAAGATGTTGTAAATATTGATGTTTCAAAAGCAGATGCTAAAGAAGTATCAAAAGTTGCAGATTTAGCATTTTTAGCACTTCCACATAAAACATCTATGTTTTTTGCAAAAGAGTTATTAGAATTAGATGTTAAAGTAGTTGACTTATCAGCTGATTATAGACTTGAACTTGATACTTATGAAGAGCATTATTGTCCTCATGAAGACAAAGAACATATAGAAGATTCTGTATATGGATTGCCAGAATACTATTTTGATGATATAAAAAACTCTAAACTTGTAGCAAATCCAGGATGTTATCCAACTGCATCTTTATTAGCTTTATTGCCTTTTGTTGATTATATTCAAGAAGGAACACCTATTTTTATTGATGCAAAGTCTGGTGTTAGTGGAGCTGGAAAAAAATTAAGTGAAGTTGCTCATTTTGTAAATCTAAATGAAAATTCACATGCTTACAATCCTTTTAAACATAGACATATGCCTGAGATTGAAGAGAAAATCAAATTAATAAAAAACAAGGAGTTTCAAATTAATTTTGTACCTCATTTACTTCCAGTTACAAGAGGTATGCTAGTTTCTGTATATGCAACACTTAAAGATGAAATTGATGTTGAAAAGATTTTAGAAGACACATATATAGATAATGAATTTGTAAGAGTTAGAAAAACTCCAGTTGATTTAAAAATGGTAGCAGGTACAAATTTCTGTGATGTTTTTGTTGCTAGAAATGGTAAGGCACTTTTTATTAACTCATCAATTGATAACTTATTAAGAGGAGCTTCTTCTCAAGCTGTAGTAAATGCAAATATTATGTGTGGTTTTGAAGAAAATGAAGGAATCCCAAAAATAGCTTATGTTCCTTAATATTCAAGAAAATGCAGTTTTTGTTGCTGATTCTCATTATAATTTAAAGAATCAACAATTTCTTTATTTTTTACAAAAGCTAGAAAATGAAGATATAAAAACAAATCAAGTTATTTTAATGGGTGATAACTTCGATTTTTTATCAGGCGAGAGTAAGTATTTTATTAAGAAAAATAAAACTGCAATAGAACTTCTAAATAAACTATCATTTAATATTGAAATGGTTTATTTGGAAGGAAATCATGATTATAATTTACAAAAAATATTTCCCAATATAAAAGTTATAAAAAGAGAAGAACAGCCACTATTTGCAAAATACAAAGATAAAACAATTGCTCTCTCTCATGGAGATAATTTTATAAATTGGCAATATGATTTGTATTGTTCAATCATAAGAAACTCAAGTTTATTAAAGTTCTTAAATATGATTGATTTTAACAACTTTATTTCAAAAAAAATCGAGTCTACACTTTTAGAAAAAAAGATTTGTCATAAAATGCAAGATTTTAAAAAATTAGTAGGCAAAAGAATAGATAATTATAAAACTGATATAATTATAGAAGGTCACTACCATCAAGGCTCTACGTATGAGTTAGGAAATAAAAAATATATAAATATCCCTTCTCTTTGTTGTGATAAAAAATATATAAGATTAAATAATTATGAGTTTATAGGAGAAAATATATGAGTACATTTTTAGTTGCCGCTATAATAGTAATATTAATTATAGCTATTTCATTACTTGTGATTTTACTTAAATTGAATAGTCAAAGTAAGAATACAAAAAAGAGTCCTAAAAAAAAATCTGATGTTAATACAGTAATTTTAACTAAATTGATTGTTGATAATATAACATTACCGAAGAAAATGTCTCAAATGGATTATTTTTCATTATCACAAGCAGCTAAGCAAGTATTTGAATCTTTTAAAGCCTTAGATTATGCAAATAATCCTTCTTCAAAACTTGATAAAGTTGAATGGCATACATGGCAAGTTTCACTTCTTATGGCTATGTTAAAAGCAAATAAAGGCTTTTTTATTCCTAATAACGATTCCTTATTTCACAAAGTGATTTTAACTAGTAATAGAGATTCAATAATTCAATCTACACAGAAAATTATTAATAAATACAATAATAATATCAATGTATATAAAAGTAGAGATGAATTATCGCGAGATATAATTTGGTCAAGTAAAGAAGTATCAATGCTTTTTTATTATATGTCTAAAAACTAGAGTATAATTGCTACAAAAATTTTTAATAGTTAAGGAGAGATAATGATAAGAAATATTATATTAATAATTTTTGTATCAATATTTTTTACTGCATGTATAGATAAAAATGATGAAGATAGTATAAAAATAGGCGTTGTCCTAGGACTTACTGGTAAATACTCTGATTTAGGTTTGTATGAAAAAAATGGAATTGTTCTAGCTTTTGATGAAATAAATTATCAAATAAATAATAGGAAAGTTGAGTTAATTTTTAAAGATGATAATCAAGATATTGAAACTAATAAAAAAGTTATAAATGAACTTGTAGAGTCTGATGTTAAATATATAATTGGAAATGCAACAAGTTCTATGACTAAAGTAACACTTGATATTACCTCAAAACATAAAGATATATTTCAATTTTCTCCAACAGCAAGTAGTAGTAAGTTCTCAAATAAAGACGATAATTTTTTTAGAGTTCAAACAGCAAACTCATCAAAGCATTTTACAAATGTAATTAAGCTTTTAGAACAGACTAATGCAAAAGATATTTATTTAATTGGGGATAAAAAAAATAAATCTTACTTATATGATTATTTACACCTTTTTGATGAAAGTAAACAAATGGAATTTAAAGAGATTATAGATGCCGATTTACCTTATGAAGAAATTTTAAAAAAAGTAAAAAATGCTGATTTTATAGTTCAAGTACAAAGTAGTAGAGATGCTGCAAGTTTAATTCAATATTTAAGAATTAACAATAATTATACACCTATAATATCATCAGGTTGGGCTATGAACAAAGAGTTTATAGAAAATTCAGGAAAATGGTCTAATGGTATTTATTTTATATCATCAGATTATATTAATTATAAAGATAAAGATTATAAAAAATTTGCAAAAAATTTTTACTCAATTTATAAATATGAAGCAAATAGATCAAATATACAAGGATATCAAACTGCTAAAATTCTAATTGAGGCATTAAAAAATGGTAATAAAAAAGTTGATGATATAAAAAAATATATTATAAAAAAAGAGACTTTTAATATATCCGGAGATAAGATATCATTTAATAAATTTGGTGATATTAAAACTCCTTATTATATTTTTAAAGTAACAAATAGTAAATTTGAGAAAATAAAATAAGTATATGAAAACACAAAATAAAATATTTAAAAAAGACCTTTACAGAAAATTTTTATTATTTTCAATTCTTCCTATAGTTTTATTAAGTCTTGTTTTTATATTGTTATTAACTAAGGAAAAATATGATTTAGTTTTAACAGAACATACTAACATTATTAAAAATGTTCAATATAATATAAATATTTTTAATGAAGATATAAAAAATATCCCAGAGTTATTAAAAGATGTAAATGATAATGAAAAAAAAGAGTTATTATCAGAAATTTTAAAGTATAAAAATACAATTGATACTATTACAATTTTAGATAAATATGGAATTATACTAGAGGTTTCATCAAAAAAAAATTTAAAAATTTTTCCAGGGTTTGATTATTCAAGTAAGCCTATTTTTAAAGAATATATGAAACAAAAAAAAGATTTTTTGAGTAACATTTATTTTTCTAATTTAACTGAAACTCCTTTAGTATCATATATTTTTGAATTTCATAATCATATTTATATAATAGAGTTAAATCTAGAGTTTATAAATAACTTAGTATCAAATTTAAATCCATCAAGGATTAGTGATGTTAGTATTTCAATTATAGATAAAAATGGTTCATATATTTTAGATACATCAAATGAATTTAATGTAAATAGTAGAAATTCATTTTTTACAACAAAATTATATAAAGAAGAAATATCAAAAAATAAAGAAAACACTCTTATTAATTATTATGATGAAGACAGTGATAAAAATAATTATGTTTCATATAAGCAGTTTAATAACCTATCTTGGATGATAATAGTAAAAGAGAATAATAATGAAATTAATCGATATATATTTAATGTTTCTTTTGCTCTTATATTTATCATTTCACTTGTAGCTTTAATTTCAATAATGAGTGCTAAAAAAATAACAAATAGTATAGTTACTCCTCTTGAACAATTAACTTCATATATTAATAGTTTTGCTAAAGATCATAGTTTTAAAGTTGATTCAACTTTTCAAAGTGAGTATAATATTTTTGCAATGTTAATAAAAGATTTTGATTTTATGCAAAGAGCTATTATTAAAAATGAAGAATCACTGAAACATCAAATAGTAGAAAACAAACAAAAAGATAAAATATTAGGTGAGCAATCAAAAATGGTTGCAATGGGTGAAATGATTGGAAATATTGCGCACCAATGGAGACAGCCACTTTCTGTAATTACAACCGCATCAACAGGGATTATGCTTCAAAAGAAATATAATATATTAGATGAAAATAAACTTATTGAAGCATGTAATATTATAAATGACAATGCTCAATACTTATCAAGAACTATTGATGATTTTAAAAACTTTATCAAAGGTGATAGAATAAAAAAAGAATTTAATTTAAAAAAGACTATTGAAAGTTTTTTGCATTTAGTAAATTCTACGGTTAAAGATAATCAAATAACTTTGATACTTGATTTACAAGAAGATATAGAACTAAATGGTTATGAAAATGAGTTAATACAATGCATTATTAATATATTTAATAATGCAAAAGATGCATTAAAAGAAAAAGAGATTAAAAATAAACTTATATTTATTTCAACTACTATAGAAAAAGAAAAAGTTGCTATTAAAATAAAAGATAATGCTAATGGAATAGCAGATGATACTATAACTCATATTTTTGAGCCATATTTTACAACAAAACACAAATCAAAAGGAACTGGGCTTGGACTTCATATGGCATATAATTTAATAGTTGATGGAATGAATGGAGAACTTGAAGCTAGAAATACTACATATAAATATAATGATATAGAATATTCTGGAGCTGAGCTAATTATATTTTTATAAGAAAAAGTTAATTTAACACCTAAACCAACTCATAATAAGATCTTAGATACAATAATGAAAATATTAAAATCACAAGGATAAAAAAATCGCAAAGTTTGAAGTAATAAGTGACTATAGCCCAGCAGGCGATCAACCACAAGCAATAAAAGCTTTAAGTGATTCAATTGATGCAGGAAATCAATATAATACATTATTAGGTGTTACTGGTTCTGGTAAGACATATACAATGGCAAAAGTAATTGAAAAAACTCAAAAGCCTACACTTATAATGACACATAATAAAACTTTAGCAGCTCAATTATATAGTGAGTTTAAACAGTTCTTTCCTAATAATCATGTTGAATATTTTATTTCTTACTATGATTACTATCAACCTGAAGCTTATATTCCAAGATCTGATTTATTTATTGAAAAAGATTCATCTATAAATGAAGAGTTAGAGAGACTTAGACTTAGTACAACAGCATCGCTACTTTCTTTTGATGATGTTATTGTAATAGCTTCTGTTTCTGCAAACTACGGTTTAGGAAATCCTGAAGAGTATCAAGCAATGGTTCAAAGACTTGAAGTTGGTTTTGAATACTCTCAAAGAGAACTTTTACTTAAACTTGTAGAAATGGGTTATAAAAGAAATGATAAATTTTTTGATAGGTCAGATTTTAGAGTAAATGGTGATGTAATTGATATTTATCCTGCATATTATGAAGATGAGTTTATTAGAGTTGAGTTTTTTGCTGATGAAGTTGAATCTATTACAAAGCACGAGTATTTAACAAATAATAAAACTCAAGATTTAAAAGAGATAATTATTTATTCTGTTAATCCTTTTGTTGTATCAAACGACAAGCTTTCAGTTGCTGTAAAACAAATAGAAGAAGAGCTTGATGAAAGACTTAAAAGTTTAAAAGAGAATGATAAGTTAGTTGAGTATCAAAGACTAAAACAAAGAGTAGAGTTTGATTTAGAGATGATTGAAGGTACTGGAATGTGTAAGGGTATTGAAAACTACGCGCGACATTTAACTGGTCAAAAACCAGGAGAAACTCCATACTCTTTAATGAACTATTTTGAGCAAATGGGAAAAGACTTTTTACTTATAGTAGATGAATCTCATGTATCACTTCCTCAATTTAGAGGAATGCATGCAGCTGATAGATCTAGAAAAGAAGTATTAGTTGAATACGGGTTTAGACTACCAAGTGCACTTGATAATAGACCTTTAAAATTTGATGAGTTTATTAAAAAAGCTCCTTCATTTCTTTTTGTAAGTGCAACCCCAAATGAATTAGAAGTAAACTTAAGCTCAGTAGTAGCCCAACAAGTTATACGACCAACTGGATTAATAGAACCAGTTATTGAAATAATGGATTCAGAATATCAAGTTGAAAAGCTACATGATGAAATCAAAAGAGTAATAGCAAAAGATGAAAGAGTATTAGTTACAGTATTAACTAAGAAAATGGCAGAAGAATTAGCTTCATATTACAGTGATTTAGGTATCAAAGTTAAATATATGCATAGTGATATTGATGCAATTCAAAGAAATCATATCATTAGGCAATTAAGACTTGGTGAGTTTGATGTGCTAATTGGAATTAACTTGCTTAGAGAAGGTTTAGATATTCCTGAAGCTTCTTTAATAGGTATTTTAGATGCAGATAAAGAAGGATTTTTGCGTTCAAGAACTGCACTTATTCAAACTATGGGAAGAGGTGCTAGAAATGAAAATGGAAAAGTAATCCTTTTTGCAAAAAGAATCACAGATTCTATGCAGTTTGCAATAGATGAAACAAATAGAAGAAGAAAAATACAAGAAGCATTTAATAAAGAGCATGGAATAACTCCTAAATCAACAAAGAGAAAATTAGATGGTAGTTTAAAACTTGAAGAGTATGATGAATTAGCATGGAAAAAAGAAAAAGTTGAAAAAATGCCAGCAGCAGAGAGAAAGAAAATGCTAATAGAGTTAAATAAACAAATGAAAAAAGCCTCACATGATTTAAACTTTGAAGAAGCTATTAGAATAAGAGATGAAATAGAAAAAATCAAGAAAATTTAAAAAGACAAAAAGACAAAAAGAAAAAAGATGAAAAAAGCAACAAAAAAAGAAATAGAAATACTAAAAGAAGCTTTTGTAGAAAAGTATGCAGATGCAGTAACAGAGCTTGATTATAAAAATGATTATGAGTTATTAATTGCAATTATTCTATCAGCTCAATGTACAGATAAAAGAGTAAATATTATAACTCCTGCACTTTTTGAAAAGTATCCAAGTGTTTATGAGTTAGCAGATGCTTCACTTGATGAGGTAAAAGATTTACTTAAATCTTGTTCATTTTTTAATAATAAAGCAAAAAATATTATAAAAATGGCACAAAGTGTAATTGAAAACTATGATGGAGATATTCCTCATATTCAAAAAGAGTTAATGAAACTTGCAGGTGTTGGTAATAAAACTGCAAATGTTTTTATGATTGAGTTTGAGGGTGCAAACTTAATGGCTGTTGATACTCATGTATTTAGGGTTTCACATAGACTTGGGTTATCTGATGGAAAGACTGTAGAGATTACAGAGGCTGATTTAGTTAAAAAACTTAAAGGTCATGATTTACATATTTTTCATCAAGCGATGGTTTTATTTGGTAGATATATTTGTAAGGCAGTTAAACCTGATTGTGATAACTGCCTTTTTCCACAGGTTTGTAAAACTAAAAAGAGTTTTAAACCTGCCTAAACTTTTTTAATTAAAGTAGTGTAAGTATTATTTTACTTTACACTCTTCTTTATACTCTTTTATTACATATTCATCTTCTATTAGTAAAACTTCTACATTTTTAGCTTCACATAAATACTCTTGATTATCTTTTTTAATAATATAAATAAAATCATAAATAGACCTAGTGCTACTTAAAACTTCAAAATTTACTTGTGTTGAAGATAGTTTTAAAATCTCTATATTTTTTTGCTTTAAATAGTTTTCTTTAAAAACATTTGGCAATTTCTCTTCTTGAACTTTATTATTATATACAATACCTATTATTATCAATACTACAGCTATTAAAAATATGATAATATCTTTTTGTGTAATTGATTTTTTAATCTTATAAACTATAAATGTTAATAGTGCTAGGATTACTAACGATGCTACTAATACTTGCATTTTTTATCCTTTTTTTATTTTGTTTTTGTAATCACTTCTTGAAAGATACTTTCCTGTACTAGGAGTAGAACTTATAAATTCATCTTCTAAAATATTCTTTTGTCTCGCAAGTTTTTTTTCTTGTATTCTGGTGTTAATATTATTTGTAGGAGCTGAAATATTTTTAATCAAACCTGTTTTTAAATTATTTAAAATTGTTAATACTGTGTCAATATTTTTATCATCAATATCAAGTATTATTTTACTCAAATTATATCCTTTTTAATTTTTATGATTATATCTCATGTTTGCAAAATTCTAATACAAAAAACTAATACTATCTTAGAAAAATTATCTTAAAATTTATAAGTTAACAGAAAATTAACAGCTCTTTGTCATAATTACGCAAAATTATTTCAAGGAAACTTTATGAAAAGAATTATCTCTTTATCTTTAGTATGTGCTAGTGTTGTTTTATCTGCAAATGAAACAAATGTTTTAGAACAAATTAGTGTAGTAGAAAAAGCAAATACTAAAATAGTAAAAGATGTAAGTAATGAACAAATTAAATCTGCAGATTTAGCTGAGGCACTTACAAAAAACATACCATCTATATCAATTGTAAGAAGAAGTGGTATTGCAAATGATATTATTTTAAGAGGTCAAAAGAAAGATAATATCAATATTTTAATTGATGATGCAAAGATATATGGAGCATGTCCAAATAGAATGGATCCAGCAACTTCTCATGTATTATCAAATAATATTGAAAGTGTAAAAGTAATAGAAGGTCCTTATGATGTTGAAAACTTTGGAACTTTAAGTGGAAATGTAATAGTAAAAACAAAAGAGCCAAGTAATGAAGTACAAGGTGAAATAAACCTTGGAGCTGGAAGCTTTGGATATAAAAAAGCTAGTGCAATGATAAGTGGTGGAACAGATAAATTTAAACTTTTAGTTTCTACTTCAGTTGAGAAAGGTGATCAATATGAAGACGGAAATGGAAATGATTTTTTAGAGCAACAAATTAAACAAGGAGTACCTGCAGCTAGTAGATATTCCGAAAGTGATTTAGAAGCTTTTGAGAAAAAAACACTTCTTACAAAAGCAGTTTATAATATTGATGATAACTCAGAAATAAAACTTTCATATACAGCAAATAGAAGTGATAATGTTTTATATCCAAATACACCAATGGATGCAGACTATGATGATTCAAATATTTATACACTTGGATATGTAAAAAGAGATTTAGCAGACTTTTCAAAAGAGTTAAATTTAGATTATTATTATTCAAATGTTGACCATCCTATGAGTACAACACTTAGAAATAATGGTGCAATGCAAATGACAAATCACATGAAATCATCTATTTGGGGTGTAAAACTTAAAAATAGTATGGAAGTAGAAGACTCATTAGTAACATTAGGGTTAGATACAAGTGTTAGAAACTGGAGAGGAAAATATTATAATAAGGTTAATCCTTATATAAATGATTCGATTGCAAGTACTGATACAAAAAATAAAGCAGTATTTACAAAAGTAGAAAAATCATTTGGTAAATTAGACTTAGAAGTAGGAGCTAGATACGACTATACAAATATTGATACAATTGATAGTATAAAAAAAGACAATAAATATACATCTTTAGGTGCGAATGTTTTTGCTATTTATAATACAGATGAAAATACGAAATATTTTGCAGGAATAGGAAAAGCATCAAGAGTTCCAGATGCTAGAGAATTATATTCTAAAACATCAGCAGGAACATATACAGGAAATGATGATTTAGAAGATACAAAAAACTATGAAGCTGATATTGGTTTTGAAAAAACAATTGGGGATTTTAATATTAGAACAAAACTATTCTATTCAGTATTAAAAGATTATATATATAATACAAATGGAACAGGATTTGAAAATATTGATGCAAAAATTTATGGTTTAGATATTAGTGGTTTTTATTATATGAATGATGAGTTCTCTATTGATTATGGTCTTGCATATCAAAGAGGTAAAAAAGATGATAACTTAAGTGGACAAAATGATAAAGATTTAGCTGAGATTTCACCACTTAAAACGAATATTGCATTAAATTATGAAATGAATAATTCAAAATTTACTAGTGAAATTGTAGCAGTTGATAGATGGGATAGATATGATAGTGCAAATGGTGAACAAGAATTAGCTGGATATGCAGTAGTAAATTTAAAATACAATAATCAACTTCATAAAAACTTTGGTCTTACGCTAGGTGTTGATAATGTATTAGATAAAACTTATGCAAGTACAAACACATATAATGATATTAAATATATCGGCTCTGGAGATACTGAGTTATTAAATGATCCAGGAAGATATTTCTACGCAAACTTAAAATATAGCTTTTAAAAGCTATATTTTAATCAAAATCCATTCGAACTTGAGTTTGCCCAGTAGTTCCAAAATCATGGTCTATTTTTCTAGCAATCTCTTTGAAATCAATTCCTTGAATCTCTTTAAGACCTTTTAAAATTTCTTTTTTTCCATTGATTAATTCTTTAGATTTAATACCATGTGAAATTGATAAACTAGCTTCCACAAAAGCTGATAATTTATCGCACTGTTTTAAAGCTAAGCCATCAATAGCATTATATTTATCTTGATTATATTTTGATACATCATCCACTACTTGAATACTATCTTCATATATTTTATTTTCGAACTCTTCTTTTTTACCATCATAAAGTCCTAAAATATATGAAAATTCATCATGCAGTTCTTCAGGTATATTGGGCAAAATATCATCTTGAATTTTTTCTAGTTCATATTCAGCAATAATATCTGATAACTCATCCACGCAGTATTTTACTGGTGTTATTATATCTCTTGTAAGAGCTTCAGGTAAATCATGGAATAAGGCTGTAAAGAAATTGTTTTGAATTCTTTTATCGCAAGCATTTACATCTATTGAGAAAAAGTATCCAAAAATAGCAACTGTTAGCATATGACCTAATACAGAAGTTTCTGGAACTCTTGGAGTTTGTGCCCAACGTTTTTGAAATCGTAGTCTTCCACTTAAATCAATAATTTTTGCAAGTTTTTTATTTAAAGCAATTTTCCTTACACCAATTAATTCATAATAATCTTCAATCTCTTCATCAACACTTTTTTTAACATCTTCAATATCTGTTAAAAATTGACTTGTTTGATAAACAATTGAAAATTCCCATTTAGTTGCAAGATAAGAAGCCGCTTTTAAAATAAATCTTTCTTTTTTGTATATTTGAGGATTTTCTAAATACTCTTGAAATTTTTGTAAAAAAACTCCATTGCCTATATCTTTTAATGAAGGTGATAGTATTGAGATAACCCAAGTGTTTATTTCTTTTGATTTTTTTTGTAAGGCTTTTCTAAAGACATCTGGTCTTATATCAGTTACAACTACACGTCTTAAAAACTCGAAAATACCAGCTTCTATTAAGTGTGTGTAGTTAACATCTTTTTCTAATTTTGCAATAAAATATGCAATGATAAACTTATGAGCTTGTTTATCAAGCTCAACTAGTTCTACCATTCTTGGATAATCATTCCATCTTTGAATTGAAGCAGATGAAAAAATAGAGTCAATAATTTTAGAATTTATCAACTTTTATCCTTTGGCTTTTTATCATCTTTTTTATCAGAGAAAAACATCATTTTTTTCCCAAGAAGCATCAATGCTACGATAATAAACATCATTAAATATATTTGCCAAGGTTCTCTCATGATAATCCTTTATTTTAAATATTATTAAACTCTACAACTTCCTATTTTGCTAATGGCATTTATTTTTTCAACTCTGCCTTCATGTCTTCCACCTTCAAAGCTTGAATCATTCCATGCATCTACAATAGCTTCAACCATTCCAAATCCTGAAACTCTCTCACCTAGACAAATTACATTTGCATCATTATGCTCTCTTGCCATTTTTGCAGAGTATTCATTGTGGCAAAGTGCTGCTCTAATGCCATCAAATTTATTAGCAGCCATGCTCATTCCAATTCCAGAACCACAGATTAAAATACCTTTACTTCCATCTTCTTCTAGAACACTTTTACATACTTTAGAAGCATAATCAGGATAATCAACTCTATCTTTAGTATTTGGTCCTAAATCAATTACTTCATGACCTCTTTTTTCAAATAATTCTTTAACATATGCTTTTATATCAATTCCTGCATGATCTGCACCAATATAGTATTTCATTTAATATATTCCTTTTTCATGGTCAAGTTTAATTTTTTGTGTATCCATATTTTCTTCAATTGTATCTACTTGTTTTAATACTCTATCCCATCTAATTTCTTTGTTTTTATCCCATGAGAAATAAATAACCCAAGGAGTTCCCACTACATATTTATAAGGAACTGTTCCCCAAAATCTAGAATCATTTGAATGGTCTCTATTATCACCCATCATAAATGTTTCATCTTCTGGAATTAATATAGGCATCATATTAAATAGTTCTTGTGGATTTAATCCATTATTTACAACAGTTGAGTCATTGTGAATTCCTGGATGTTCTTCTTTATATGGATTTACTACCCATAATTTATCACCAACTTTAATAATACTTTCTTTTGGATAATTAGCTTTTACATATTCATTACCTTCTTTTGGATGAAGTAATAAATTTTTGTCTTTTAATGCAACAATATCACCACCAGTGGCAACGGCTCTTTTTACATAATGAATAGCTTCATTTTTTGGATATCTAAAAACTACTATTTCACCACGTTTTGGTCTATCACCTTCTATTAAGTGCCCATTGTCGTTAAAATCAGGAAGTAGTTTTACTTCAAGCCATGGAATTCTTGGAATGGGTATTCCATAAGAGAATTTTTTTACAAAAAGCATATCCCCAATTAAAAGAGTATTTTTCATAGATCCACTAGGAATTACAAATGCTTGTGCAATAAATGACATAATAACAAGAACTATTACAATAGTACCAGTCCATGATGAAGACCAGTTATAAAATTTTTTAAACATTTATTTGCTTTCTCTTTTCTCTCTTAAATAAGCTGCTTTAACTGTATTTTTTAAAAGCATTGCAATTGTCATAGGTCCAACTCCACCTGGAACTGGAGTGATAAATGAAGATTTAGTTTTACAATCTTCAAAATCTGCATCACCTGTTAATTTTCCTGTATCAAGTCTATTGATACCTACATCAATAACAATAGCACCTTCTTTAATCATATCAGCTTTTAAAAGATGTGGAACACCAACAGCAATTATTACAATATCAGAAGCTAAAGTATGAGCTTTTAAGTCTTTTGTTCTTGAGTTACAAACTGTTACTGTTGCTTTTGCATTGATTAAAAGTGATGCCATTGGTTTTCCAACAATATCAGAACTACCTATTATACATGCATTTTTACCACTTAATTCAATTCCATATTCTTTAAACATTCTCATTACTCCAAATGGAGTTGCAGGTAAAAATGTATCTAGGTTTGAAACCATTCTTCCAACATTATAAGGGTGGAATCCATCAACATCTTTTAATGGATCGATTGCTTCAAGTACAGTAGTTGTATCAATATGTTTAGGTAATGGAAGTTGAACTAAAATGCCATCTAGTGATGGATTTTCATTCATTCTTTTAATAGTTTCAAGAAGCTCTTCTTCAGTAATACTATCTGGCATTTCATGTACTACAGAATAAATACCTGCATTTTTACATGATTTTGCTTTACTTGCTACATATGTTGCACTTGCTGCATCATTTCCAACTAAAATAACAGCTAAACCAGGAGTTATATGCTTTTGTTTTATAAGTTCTTCAACTTCAACTTTTACTTCGTCTTTAATTTTATTAGATAATGCTTTTCCATCTAGTATTGTCATGGGATTTGAACCTTCTGTTAATATGTTTTATAAGTAGAAGATAATAGCTAAATTACATTTACAAAAAGTTAAATTCTAAATATATTTAAGG
>NYWO01000054.1 GCA_002685075.1 Arcobacter sp. | reverse complement strand
CATGGCAACCAATTAATAAATCAGATATGATTTTAAAGCCAGATGTTGGAACTTCTTTCTTAGATCCATTTACAGCTGATTCTACAATTATCATGATTTGTGATGTTTATGACATCTATAAAGGTGAAATGTATGAAAAATGTCCAAGATCTATTGCTAAAAAAGCATTAACTCATTTAAGTGAATCTGGTGTTGGTGATGTTGCATATTTTGGACCTGAAAATGAATTCTTTATTTTTGATGATGTAAAAATTATTGATAATATTAATGAATCATATTACAAGGTTGATTCAGAAGAGGGTGAATGGTCATCTGCTACTGATTATGAAGGTGGAAATATGGGTCATAGACCTGGAACTAAAGGTGGTTATTTCCCAGCACAACCTACTGATTCAATGGTAGATTTAAGAGCTGAAATGATGTTAGTTCTTGAACAAGTTGGATTAGAAGTAGTTTTAGGACATCACGAAGTTGCTCAAGCACAAGGTGAAATTGGTATTGTATTTGGAGATTTAATTGAAGCTGCAGATAATGTACAAAAATATAAATATGTTTGTAAAATGGTTGCCCATTTAAATGGTAAATCTTGTACATTTATGCCTAAACCAATGTTTGGTGATAATGGTAATGGTATGCACGTTCACCAATCAATTTGGAAAGATGGTAGAAACTTATTCTATACTGAAGGTGAATATGGTAACCTTTCTGAAATGGCTAGACATTATGTTGGTGGAGTATTCAAACATGCACGTGCAGTTGCTGCATTTACAAACCCTGTTACAAACTCATACAAAAGATTAATTCCAGGATTTGAAGCACCTTCAATCTTAACTTACTCTTCTCAAAATAGATCTGCTTCTTGTAGAGTTCCTTATGGAGCTGGTGAAAAAGCAACTAGAGTTGAAATGAGATTCCCAGATTCTGCTGCTTGTCCTTATTTAGCATTTGCTGCTATGTTAATGGCTGGACTTGATGGAATTAAAAATAAATATGAACCAATTGGTCCAATGGATGAAGATTTATATGAAATGCCTTTAGCTGAAATTAGAGAAAGAGAAATTCCTCAAATGCCTCATACACTTAGAGGTTCTCTAGAAGCATTAATTAGAGATAATGATTTCTTACAACCAGTATTCACAAAAGATATGGTTGATACATACCAAGAGTATAAATTTGAAACTCAAGTTTCTCCTGACGAAGCTAGACCAACAGCATTCGAATTTAAAACAACTTATTCTTGTTAATAATACAAGAATAAGTTATAAAAAAAAGGTAAGTTCATTTGAACTTACCTTTTTTTATGTCTAGTCACATTTTTAATAGTTTATAAAAGAATAAAGATAAAGAAGTTTAAAACTCTATAACTTCTTCATCAGGATTTTCAGGTGGTATTTCTATTTCTATTTCAGGTAGTGGAGATGTTTCTGTGTAGTATTCAACTTTTCCATTAATTTTAGATGAATAAACTTTTGCAGGTTTTATAAAACTTCTAGGTATTTCAGGATGAGATTCTAAATAGTTTTTATTAAAATATGAAAATACAGGAGCTGCTATTTTTCCACCAGTTTCTGTTTTTCTCATTGGTTTATTATTATCATTACCAAACCAAACTATTGTTTGAATAGATGGTGAATATCCACAAAACCATGCATCTACATTATTATTTGTTGTACCTGTTTTTCCAGCTAGTGAAATTCCAGGTACTTTTGCTCTTCTAGCTGTTCCTCTATCTACTACATCTTTTAGAATTGATGTAATTAAAAAAGTTTGGTCTGGTGTATTTACTTCTTTTGTTTTTGGCTCAAAAGTTATTGTTTCACCTGCTTTATTTGTGATTTGTTCAATTATATATGGTTTTACTTGAGTTCCATTATTTGCAAATACACTATAGTATTCACTTAATTCAAGTAAAGTTACAGACATAGTTCCAAGAGTAATAGATAAATCAGCTGGTAAATCTTTAAAGCCATAAGATTCTAAACCTTTATACATTATATCAATACCTGTGTCTGTTACTAAGTTTATAGTAGATAGGTTTCTTGAAAATACTAATGATTCTCGTAAGTTTATAACACCTTTGAAATTCCCACCATAGTTTTTAGGTTGCCATTTCTTATTCTTTCCATCAACTTTATAATCATATGTTCTTGAAATATCAATTAATTGTGAAGCTGGATTTAATCCTTCATTTAAAGCTGTTTGATATAAAAATGGTTTTATAGCACTTCCTGGTTGTCTTTTTGATTGAACTGCTCTATTAAACATAGAAGTCTTATAATTGATTCCTCCAACAAGCGCTAATATTTTACCCGTACTACTTTCCATTGAAACAATAGCTCCATTTAGATTTTTAATATATGAATCATCATCTAAAGTTTTAGACTTTTTTCTAAAGTTTAAATCTCTTTTAACTGCTTCTTTGTGAGATAATCTTAAAGCTTTTCTTGCAATTTCTTGTGCTTCTAAATCAATAGTTAATTTAATTTTATATCCACCTGATTTAATATCAGGAATATCATCTTTTAATATTTTTAAAACATAATCAACTATATAAGGAGCTTTATTTTTAGTTAATGATTGTTTATAAATTTTTGGAACTTCTTTTATTGCACTTTCATATTGCTCTTTATTAATCCAACCAAGTGTATCTAATCTTGTAATTACCTGATTTGCTCGAGCTAATGAAATTTTTAAATTCTTTGTTGGTGCATAAAAACTAGGTGCTCTTGGAAGTCCAACTAAAATTGCCATTTCTTTTAATGATAATTCATACAAGTCTTTATTAAAATATCCTCGAGCTGCTGTTCTAATACCATAGTAACCATGTCCAAAATAAACATTATTTAGATATCTCTCTAAAATTTCTTCTTTTGTTAAAATAGTTTCTAATCTAATTGCAAGAAGTGCTTCTTTAATTTTTCTTATTAATTTTTTTTCACTTGATAAAACTAGCATTTTTATTAATTGTTGTGTTAATGTACTAGCTCCTTCAACAAAAGCACGTGCTTTTATATCTTTTATAATCGCACGAGAAATTGCATCTGGGTTTATTCCTATATGTTCAAAATATTGAGTATCTTCAATAGCAACTAATCCTTCAATAATTTTTGCAGGAATATCATCATATTTAACATATTCACGGTTTTCTCCTACAAAAGTATTTGCTATTAGTTCTCCATTTTTATCAAAAAATTGTGTACTTTGCTTAGGTGAGTAATTTATTACTTTATCAATGTCATGTTTTATTTCATCATATAATGTATATAGCCATCCTAAAACAGCTAATGATATAAGTAGAAAAAAACCAAAAATGTATTTAATCATATTATTTCCTAAAGTCTTTATTTTTAAATGTTGAGTTAATTAATGTTTTTGTATATTCTTGTTTGGGATTTGATAAAATATCATTAGCATATCCTTTTTCAATTACTACACCATCTTTTATTATAATTATATTTTTACATATATCTTTAACTGAGTCAATATCGTGAGTTACAAATAGAATTAAAATATTTAAATTTTCTATTAGTGAATTAATTAATTCAATTATATTATCTCTATTTTCAATATCTAAAGCAGTTGTTGGTTCATCAAGTAATAAAAACTTAATCTCTTTACTTAGTGCTATTGCAATAATTACTCTTTGAATTTGTCCTCCACTTAATTGACTTGGATATTTTTCTAAAACCCAAGTATTTAAATCGACAAGTTTTAATACTTCTTTTTTTTTCTCATTTGAACAGAAAAATTGTTTGTTGATTTTTGTCATAGGAGATAAAGAGGTAAATGGATTTTGTGGAATAAACCCAATCGAATTAAAATCTAATATAAAATTAGATTTTATATCTCTTTCACAATGAAGTGAATTTGGTAGTAAATTTAATAGAGCTTTTAGGGTTAGTGATTTTCCGCTACCACTTTGACCAATAAGAGCAGTGGCATTAGATATCTTAAAAGATATATTCACTAGCTCTTTTTCTTGGCTTTTTATAATTAGTTTTTGTATATCAATATTGAACATAAAAATTAACTTTTAATTAAAGTTTCATCCATTTCATCAGGAATATCTATATTCATAAGATTTAATACGGTTGGTGCAATATTATTTAAACTTCCAACTTTTACTTCTTTAACTTTTGGTGACATTATAAAACAATAAACGTCTCCGACTGTATGATTTGTTAAAGTATTACCATCTTCATCTCTCATTCTCTCACAATTTCCATGATCAGATGTTAATATTAGGTTATATCCATGTTCTTTAACTTTTTGAATAATTAATCCAAGTTCTTTATCAACAGCTTCTACAGCTTTTTTACTTGCATCAAAATCTCCAGTATGACCAACCATATCTCCATTTGCAAAGTTTACAACAATAAAGTCAGTTTGATTATCCATTGCATCTCTTACATTTTCTCCAACTTTTGGTGCTGACATTTCAGGCTGTAAGTCATAAGTAGATACATTTGGTGATGGAGTTAAAACTCTAGTTTCATTTAAAAAAGGTTCCTCTACCCCACCATTAAAGAAAAATGTAACATGCGCATATTTTTCAGTTTCAGCTGTATGAAGTTGGTTTAATCCTGCATTTGAAATTACTTCTGCTAAAGTATTTTTTGGACTTGTCTTTGGAAATAAAACTGGCAATGGCATGTTTTTGTCGTATTGTGTCATTGTTGCAATATTTAAAGATTTTGCAAACTTAGGAAAATGTGAAAAGTTTTTATCTGCAAATACTGAAGAAATTTCTCTCATTCTATCTGATCTAAAGTTACAAAAAATTATTGAATCATTTTCTTTTAATCCTGTGTATCCTTCAAAAGCAGTAGGAATAATAAATTCATCATATATATCTTCTTTATATGAGTTTTCTACAAAGTCAAGAGCAGATAAAGAAGTTTTAGGATGAGCTAGTACAATTGCATCATGACCTTTTTGAATCCTATCCCATCTATTGTCTCTATCCATTGTATAGTATCTTCCAGAAATAGTAGCAATTTTAATATCATCATCACAGATGTCTACAATTTGTTTGATATATATACTTGCACTATCAGGTGCTACATCTCTTCCATCTGTAATCATATGAATAAAAACTTTTTTATTCTTTTCTTTTGCTATTTTTGCCATTGCAATAATATGGTCTATATGAGAATGAACTCCTCCATCACTTAATAAGCCAACTAAATGAATAGTACTTGATTTTTCCATACAATCTTTAAATACATTATTCTCTTTTAAAGTATCTTCTTCAATAGCTATATTAATTTTTACTAAATCTTGATATAAAACTCTTCCTGATCCAATAGTCATATGTCCTACTTCTGAATTTCCCATTTGTCCATCAGGTAAACCAACATATTTCCCATATGTATGTATAAGTGAATATGGAGTATTTTTAAATAAATCGTCATAAGTAGGTGTTATTGCTTGAGAAAATGCATTAAAATCTGATGATTCGTTATGTCCAATACCATCAGTAATTACAAGAATAGTTTTGTTTGTCATTGTTTAAACCTTTTAAAAAGTATAATATAATATAATCGCTGCAATTATATCAAAATGAAGGTTTGAGTTTGTTTTACTGGTTTTATAGACATCTAGACATTAATATTTTTCAATATATTTCAGTGAGAGCTGGAATAAGTTTTATTATTGCGTTTTTTTTAACAATGTACTTGATGCCTAAGTTTATTAAATGGGCTAAATCCAAAGATGCATCTCAACCTATTTATGAACATGCACCTGATGGACACAAAGAAAAAGCTGGAACTCCTACTATGGGTGGAATGGTTTTTATTTTTGCAACAATAATAGCAACATTATTATCTGCAAAAATAAATAATTTTTATATTATTGGGGGACTTATAACTATTGGATTATTTTCCTTAATTGGAATTCAAGATGATTATTCAAAAATTGAGAAAAATGAGAATTCTGCAGGTCTAAGCGCAAGAGCTAAACTAGTATTACAATTTTTATGTGCAGCTATTGTGGCTGCTGTTTTATATTATTTTTCGCATACAAGTACTTTATATACACCTTTTTATAAATTGCCACTATTTGATATGGGAATATTTGCTATTTTATTTTGGATGTTAGTTATAGTTGCTGCATCTAATGCTGTTAATTTAACAGATGGATTAGATGGATTAGCAACAGTACCATCAATTATGGCTTTCTTTACACTATCTATTTTAGTGTATATAACAGGTCATGCAATATTTTCGTCATATCTTTTAGTTCCAAATATAAAATTAGCAGGTGAGTTAGCTGTAATGGGTGCAGCAATTGGTGGTTCTTTAATTGCTTTTCTTTGGTTTAATTCACATCCTGCGGAAGTATTTATGGGAGATTCTGGTTCCCTTCCTTTGGGAGCATTTATGGGATATATGGCAATTGTTTCTAAATCAGAGATATTATTAGCAATAATAGGTTTTATTTTTGTTTTAGAAACAGTCTCTGTAATCTTACAAGTAGGCTCTTATAAACTTAGAAAGAAAAGGGTGTTCTTAATGGCTCCTATACACCATCATTTTGAGCAAAAAGGCTGGAAAGAAAATAAAATCATTGTAAGGTTTTGGATTATTTCATTTATGACTAATTTACTTGCTTTAATGAGTTTAAAAATAAGATAAAGAGAATATATGAATTTTAATGAAGAAATAAGAGTTCTAGGAAAAGGATTAACGGCACAAGCTATTAAAGATAAATTTCCAAATGCAATAATGTACGATGATAAAGACTTTAAATTTTATGATAAAAGTTCAAATGTAAAAACAATTGTAAGTCCTGGAATCCCCCCATATAATGAGATGATTTTAAAAGCAAATAATTTGCAAAGTGATTATGATTTATTTGATGAAGTAATGCCTTTTTCAATTTGGATATCAGGAACGAATGGTAAAACTACAACAACACAAATGTGTCAACATATTTTGGCACCTTATAATTCTGTTTATGGTGGTAATATAGGCACTCCTCTTTCGCAACTTAGTACTGAAGCTTCCATATGGATTTTAGAAACATCTTCATTTACTTTACATTACACAAATATAGCGAAACCAAATTTGTATTTACTTCTTCCTATTTCAGAAGACCATATTACATGGCATGGCACGTTTAAAGAATATGAAGATGCAAAACTTAAACCATTGACTTTAATGAAAGAGGGTGAGATTGCAATAATTCCAGAAAAATATAAAGATTATAAATCGGATGCATCTAAGATTACATATAAAGACAGTGATGACTTATGCAAAAAATTTGAAATAGATAAAAGTAAATTAAAATTTAAAGAACCTTTTTTATTAGATGCACTTTTAGCCTTATGTAGTAAAAAGATTATATTTAATGAAATTGATTATGAAAGAATAAACACATTTACTATTGATGAACATAAAGTAGAAGAGTTTGTAGATAATAAAAATAGGATTTGGGTAAACGATTCAAAAGCTACAAATGTTGATGCTACAATTAATGCTTTAGTTCCATATAAAAATATGAATATACATATAATTTTAGGAGGAGATGATAAAGGTGCAAATTTAATTCCCTTATTTGAATATATAAAAAGTTTAAATATTAAAGTTTATGCAATTGGAACAAATAGTAAAAGAATAGAAAACAACTGTAATAAATATAATATGAAAGTAGAAAATTGTGAAACTTTAGAAAATGCAGTAAAAAAAATAAATAAAGATTTAGTAGAAAATAGTGTAGGAATCCTTTCTCCAGCGGCTTCTTCACTTGATCAATATAAATCTTATGCTCATAGAGGAAAAGAATTTAAAAGTTTAGTTAATAATTTAAGTAAACTTTAAACATTATATATGTATACTTCCACTCCAATTTAAGGAAGGCGCGATAGCTCAGTCGGTAGAGCAAAGGATTGAAAATCCTTGTGTCGACAGTTCGATTCTGTCTCGAGCCACCATTAAATTAGGCGCTGGTGTAGCTCAGCTTGGCTAGAGCAGCTGATTTGTAATCAGCAGGTCGGGGGTTCAAGTCCCTTCACCAGCTCCATTTTTAAATAGTGCATTATCTATATTAGAATAACACTAAACGAAACAATAATTTTCAACGGGAAGGTTGGAGAGTGGTCAAATCCTGCGGATTGTAAATCCGCCGCCTACGGCTTCGAAGGTTCGAGTCCTTCTCTTCCCACCACTATAATGAGCGCGGGAATAGCTCAGTTGGCTAGAGCCTCTGCCTTCCAAGCAGATTGTCGCGAGTTCGAGTCTCGTTTCCCGCTCCATTAATTTATTGATTATTGGGAGCTTAGTTTTAAGCACAATTTTTATAACTCTTTATAAATTTTTATCCCACTAAGTTTTTTTTTAGTATTTATTTTATATAATACACGCACAAAAATTATAGATAGTCAAATATCTATATAATAATAACAAATCCCCTCTGAATAGAGAAGCTACTGGGCTTATCTACTCAGAGGGCAATAACCTAAAAAATTAGAAGGAAAATTCTATGGCAAAAGAAAAATTCGAACGAAGTAAACCGCACGTAAATATCGGGACAAT